>NZ_JANQDG010000119.1:0-81889 GCF_029891665.1 Anabaenopsis sp. FSS-46
ATAGCGGTAGTCTTTCTTGTAAATCTTAAGAGAAATATCGCGTCTGGCTAAGGCGTGCAAGTCTACTAAGGGATAACCGCTCCCATGCTCCCGTTGAAGTAGAAAGTAAAGTCTAGCTTTGTCTAGGTTTTATATAGCAGACTAAATACTAGCACCAAGCCTCCGGGTGTGGATAGCTCCACAAGCTGACAACGACTGTGCTAAGGAGTCCTAGGGGAGATTTAACGAAACTCCTGCTGAGACTCCCATATTTGTACAAGATTTATGATTTTTGCTACCAGGGTTCTGGCTGTTGGATCTCTCCACTTGACTTAGTACGCCCGGGTATGAGTATACCACGCAAGCTATGACAAATATGATTCATTATTAACGGGCATATTAGTAAACCGGCTCCTAGGGTTTTTATATGTGCGCTTTACCGCTATGAAAATACTTTAGCATTTTCATACCCAATAAATTTGGGAATGCGCCTATCTCCCCCGATTAGAAACCGGTCGCTCAATAGAACATTATATTTGCCATCATGTTCTATTAGATGTCGCCAAACATCCTCTCGTATGGGGACAGAAGACCTCCCTCTGATGCCGCAGGAGAATTTTACACACGCAACAGGTGATAATTCCTTTAGGTGTTACGAATTATTGCTGGATCGTCAAAGACCAATCACATATTTTTGCCACTCATTATGCAGTCCGCTGTTGAGGTGTTTAGTGACCTCAAAATAAAGGCTACTATAGGGCTGGCGTGGGGGATGACGCAAAGGCATATGGGCCTCGTAGGGTGTACGATTACCTTTTTTGACGTTGCAACGGACACAAGCAGTAACAATATTTTCCCAGGTATCACCTCCGCCGCGCGATCGCGGTATGACATGATCTAGTGTCAAATCATCGCCGACATAGCCGCAGTATTGACAAGAGTGGCTGTCACGGTGCAAAATATTTCGACGAGTGAGAGGAATTTCCTTGTAGGGCACGCGCACATAATGACGCAGCCTAATTACGGTGGGCAACGGAAAATCTGTATACAGAAATTTACCGTTATGCTCAACGCGTTCTGCCTTGCCTTTAATTAACAGAATCACAGCGCGACGCCAGCTCGTGATATTGAGCGGTTCGTAAGAGGCATTTAGGACTAAAACCTTCCCCATTGGTTAACGCTCGAGGTATTAGTTTCATGTATATTAACACAAATATACTCTTATTGGGAGATGAGAATAATTTATACGTTCATAACTGCTGGCTGTAAATGAGGTAGAGTCAATTCATGAAATACCCACGGCAATCAAAGAGATATTGGCGGGTTGACTTGAGATGCAATATGGGTTATCATAAATATGATGAGGAAGAATTATTTTTAAATAAATTAAATAAATTGCTGTTGATAACCTGATAATAACTCCCGGAACAAGGGTGAAGCTTACTGATTCATATTGATATAGCCTTAAGGGTGGGAAACCAGGATAATCAGATAACTTGGCCAGTGTGCAGTGCTGTGATAGGAGTTAAGTGCAATGTTAAGTCGCAGAGAAACCCCTAGTTTTGCGGATAGTCAGGAGCGTGATACATATGCTTGGTTCTCGCAAAGGGCTTGGGTGGAAATTGATTTAGGGGCGTTATCCCACAATGTGGGGCAGTTAGTAAAGTTGATATTGCCAGGTACCCAGTTGATGGCGGTAGTCAAGGCTGATGCTTATGGACATGGAGCGGTGACAGTGGCTCAAACAGCACTGCAATCAGGAGCCAGTTGGTTGGGAGTCGCTACAGTTCCAGAAGGTATTCAACTCAGGGAAGGTGGCATAAAAGCGCCGATTTTGATTTTGGGCGCAGCCCACACACCAGAGCAAATTCGGGCCATCGCCCACTGGAAACTACAGCCAACTCTGTGCAGTCCCAAACACGCTCTGATTTTTTCCAATATTTTAGAAACCATTAATGATACTTCTCCTTTACCGGTACACATTAAGTTAGATACGGGAATGTCTCGGTTGGGAACTGACTGGAAAGAAGCCGTTGAGTTTGTGCAGTTAGTACAGAATTTACCTCATCTTGAGATTGCCAGCATTTATTCCCACTTGGCAACGGCAGATCATGCTGACACCACCTTCATGGAAGAGCAGCATAGACGATTTGAGCAGGCGATCGCCCAAATCAAAAACATGGGAATCAATCCACATTGCTTGCATTTAGCTAACTCAGCCGCCACGCTAACCAATCCTGCCCTACATTACGACATTGTCCGCGCCGGTTTAGCCATCTACGGACTTTATCCAGCTCCTCATTTAAAAAATACGATTAACCTCCAGCCTGTTCTGCAACTGAAGGCGCGAGTTACTCAGGTCAAAACAATTAGCGCCGGTACTGGGGTGAGTTATGGTCAACACTTTATCGCTCCCCACGAACTCCGGTTGGCCGTGGTTGGTATTGGTTACGCTGATGGAGTCCCCCGTAATCTTTCGCAAAAAATCCAGGTTTTAATTCGCGGCCAGCGCGTGCCGCAAATCGGGGTGATTACAATGGATCAGTTGATGCTTGATGTCAGCACGATCCCAGATTTACAAGCCGGGGAAATAGTAACCCTACTCGGCGAACAAGGAGAAGAAACCATTTCAGCTAACGATTGGGCGGAAAAATTAAACACTATTTCTTGGGAAATTCTTTGCGGCTTTAAGCATCGCTTGCCTCGTGTGGCGGTCATGTAGGAAAATTGGGCATGAGGAAAATATTTTTTTTATTTCCTCTGTCCATAAGAGATTTTTTGTGCTACGATGAGAATCTGATGCGGATGTGGCGGAATTGGCAGACGCGCTAGATTTAGGTTCTAGTTCCGAGAGGAGTGAAGGTTCAAGTCCTTTCATCCGCATTTTCAATGCAGTAATTAAACCCCAGCCATCAATGTCTGAGGGTAAGGTCATTAAGTTAATTTCTGGCATTGCCAACATAGTTCTAATTCCTCCTTGCTCCTAAGGGAAACACCATCTATTCTTTGTTTCTCCTAGGTGGCTTGGGCAGCAGCTAACCTGAGTAACTGATAATTTCACTCAGTAGCGCCTATTTTTCATGGGGTGGAAACAGGGGATAGTTTCCCGCCTAGAGCCGTGTGTGATGAAAATGTGCCCTGTTTGACAGTAATTATGCCAGTTAAAAATATCATTTTACATTGTTTATACTGAAATATCATAGCAGCTTTGATCATGTTATTATGCTGCTATTATATTTAGCTCTTGAAAACCAAAATTAACAATATGGATACCAGCGCAGCTTGAGAAAAATGTGCCAATATGACAACTGATGAGCCAGTGGACATTGCATCCCATGGCATTCATCTTACATATTACTCCCAAGGGCATTATACATATAGTTCGATTCAGACAAAGGTGAGGAAATAAAAGTAACATGAAAATGACTTCTGTAACTAGCCACCGGGTACCCCAAAAACTACATCCCTTATCTCTGTTAGCACAACTCACAGGCCGCCATACTACTGGTAACTTACGCGTATATACTCAAATGGCTTCTTGGTTAATTAATATAGAGGAGGGTAAACTCACTTACGCATCTTATTCAGACAGACTATTTGAGCGTCTGGATCATCACCTATACCGCTTAAGTCAGAGAGTTCCCACTCTAGACAGTGCCACTCGTGTACAAATCCGGCTGATGTTTGAACCCAAAAATGAAAGTCAGTCTATGCCATATGCAGATTATCAAGCAATTTGCTGGTTGGTACGTCAGGAAACTATCACCCCCAGCCAAGCAGAAACTCTGATATCTCAATTATCCCAAGAAGCCCTAGCAACATTTCTGTCCTTAAAAGCAGGAAATTATCAATTTTCCATTGAGGAGGGCTGGGAAAAATTACCAAAATTTTGCCATTTAGATTTGCGGTTACTAGTTGAATACTGTCACAAGCAGTTAGGAAATCAGCTTAATATCGACTCATCAGTTAAGGCTAGTCAAGGTTTCCCAGCTTTACCTCTTAAAAAAACGCCGTCGGAATTTCTCAATAGCCCACAATTCTCTCGGGTAAACAATACTGAAACTGCTGACAACAAGAATCATGACAATTCTCTGAAGGGGAGAGAAAAGGTATATACAGTTGTTTGTATTGATGATAGTCAAACAATATTGGATTCTATAAAACTTTTTCTGGAAGGTGATACATTTTCAGTGGTGGCAATCAATGATCCATTAAAGGCGTTAATGAAAATTATACGATCTAAACCAGACATAATTTTACTAGATGTAGAGATGCCGAATTTACAAGGGTTTGAATTGTGTTCCCTATTAAGGAGGCATTCAGATTTGAAGAACATCCCCATTGTTATGGTGACGAGTAGAAAAGGATTTATTGACAAAGCCAAGGCAAAAATGGTCAGATCATCTGGGTATTTAACTAAGCCTTTTACACAGCAAGATTTACTCAAAATGTTGTTTAAGCATCTGGAATAGTATATACACGTAGATATGATTATACTGATAATATCAGTTTCATCTTGAGAAAATTTTAGTATGACTATTATTCTAGTGGGCAAAATACTGCTTGTAGACGATTCACCCAGCGAATTAGAAATAATGAGCCATTATCTCAAAGATAGTGGTTACAATCTCATTCATGCGACTAGTGCCAAAGAAGCGTTAGACAAAGCTGCTTCAGAACAGCTAGACGCAATTGTTACTGATGTAGTCATGCCTGGAATGAGTGGATTTGAGTTATGCCGTTCCTTGAAAAAAAATCCATCCACTCGAAAACTCCCAATAGTTATTTGCAGTTCCAAAAATCTAGAAATTGACCGATTATGGGCAATGAAACAAGGGGCTGATGCCTATGTGACTAAGCCATATACACGCGAACAGTTACTGCGTGCTATTAAATCAGTGACGATGTAATCAAATAATGAATAATTTTAACGGTATTTTTTCTGCCAAAGATAAAGAGAGCAACAAGGGTGATTTGTATCTTAAGTTTAAATTAAATCAACAAACCACTGCTCTTGTGAGCATGAATCACACTCAAGAAGCAGTTATATTACCCGTAGAATCTGTCACTGCAATGCCTAATATGCCCCCTTGTGTATTAGGCTTGATGAATTGGCGCAGTCACATAATTTGGGTAATCGACTTGCCAATAATGCTCAATTTAGAATCTATAAATATCAGGCTTCGGCAATACAATGTCATCCTAATTAATGTAAAATCTGTAGTTTTAGGTTTAGTTGTACGAGAGATAACAGGTATAAGTAACTTGATCTCTGATGAAATTCAGTCTCCCTCTGGACAAGTAGCGGCTAGTTTACAGCCTTATGTGCGAGGCATTGTTCACCAGCCAGAAATGTGGCTGGTGTTGGATGCATCGAGTATTGTGGATTCCCCAATTCTTTGCAGTGATCATGTGTAAATACAGAAAAACATTGGATATTTATTTATCACCCCCATTATAGCGAATAAAACTATCTTTAACAAAACCGCTATGAGTCAAATTAGTAATACTCAAAATCCAGGATCTTCGATTTCACCCACAGAAATTACCGGTGGTCATGTAAAAGACTCAAAGTGGCATCATGCAACAGTTAATCAAGTTCTACAGGGACATTTACAACGAGGCACTTTGTTGATGAAAAAGACGATTTTAGCCATCGCTATCACCAGTATACAAACAATAGGGGTAGGTGTGATCGCTTATTTTGCTCTTCAATCGGTGCATGAAATTGATCAGGCAACCACAAGGTCAACACACAAAGTCAACAGCTTAAAGGGTAGATATGAAGATATTCAAATGCTGACATTATTCACAAATACCATAGCAAATAATCACAGAATTGCCATAGTCAATGGTCAAGGTGACTTGATTCGCCAATCCCAAGACGAACAGCCGGAGCATGGTATTTCAAGACAATTGCAAGAAATCATAGGCAGCCCCATAGTACTAACAGTAGTCATAGTATTAATAGCAGTGGTAATGATAGTTTGGTTAGCCAGCTATACCACAAGGCAAATTTTAAATGCATCTGGGGAATTATCAAAACTTGGTAAACTGGAAATCGAAGCTCCTAGAGACAGAGCCAGTCAAGATGATTTACGACTCATCCATGCAAATATTCATCAACTAGCCCTGCAATTGGAGGTTTTAACTAAAGAAAAGACCATTCAAAAAACCAGCAAGACTGAAGAAACAGGTGCTAACGAAACACTGCAAATGCAACTTTTAGAACTAATCAATCAAGTAGAAAGTGCCGCTGGCGGTGACCTGACAGTACGTGCCGAGGTGACAACGGGAGCAATTGGGACTATTGCCGACTTTTTCAACTCTATTATTGAAAACCTCCGGGACATTGTTACTCAGGTAAAAGAAGCTGCCACCCAAGTTAATGTGTCCATTCGTACTAACGACGCAGCAATTCGCCAACTTGCAGCAGCAGCACTCACCCAATCCGCCGAAATCAGCTGCGCCCTGGATGCTGTTGACCAAATGACTGTTTCGATGAAAAGCGTAGCGGAAAACGCTCAACAAGCTGCTGTTGTCGCCCACAATGCTGCTAAAAATGCCATCAAGAGTGGAGAAGCAATGGATTTAACAGTACAAAATATCCTGAGTTTAAAGGAAACAGTTGGCGATACTACTAAGAAAGTTCAACGGTTAGGGGATTCTTCGCAACAAATTTCCCGCGTGGTGTCCTTAATTAACCAAATTGCCACCCAAACTAATTTACTCGCCATCAATGCAGGTATTGAAGCAGCCCGAGCGGGTGAGGAAGGACAAGGTTTTGCTGTAGTAGCCGAAGAAATAGGAGAATTAGCCATCCGTAGCGCCAGCGCCACCCAAGAAATTGAGCAAATTATCGAGAATATCCAGCGGGAAACCTCCGCAGTGGTGCAGTCAATGGAAATAGGAACTTCCCAAGTAGTGGAAAGTACAAAAATGGTGGCGGAAGCCAAGGAAAACCTGGGTGAGATTTTGGATGTATCGGGGCAAATAGATGCTTTGGTACAGTCAATTTGTAATGCTACTACATCTCAGTTACAAACTTCCCAAGAGGTCAGCCTGTTAATGCAACAAGTCGCTTCTATTTCCCAACGTACCCGTGATTCTTCTGGTGTGGTTTCCCAATCTTTGCAAAAAACTGTGGAGATTTCCCAGCAATTGCAAGAGGCAGTGGCAACTTTCAAGGTGCTGTGAATTTTGTCTCGGGTAATTCCATAAATTTTTGAAAGGAACCCTGTTACCTATAGTTTTACAATACCACTAACTGGCAAAAGAATCATGCCTGTTCAACTTGTGGTTATACCACTCATAGGGATGTTGCAGCCGCTCAAGTAGTTCTTATTAGGGGGCTTGCAGTCCTAGGGCATACGGTGAAGATGCTTGGTGTTAGCGGAGCGGCGCGTTGGCGCGGGTAAATTCATGAGAATCCCCAGGCTTCTAGCCGTGGGGAGTGTCAAAGTACCACGGTTAAACTGCTGCAAGATTCAACTATTAAGGCCAACTGGAAAGCAATCTCAGTTCGTGAGTGTACTTGTGAGCAAATGTTAGCGAAAAGGTATGGGTCATGATCACAGTCATGGGAAATAAAACTATTTTTTGTTTTGATAGTAAATTTGTCACATATGAAAGCGAGATATTTTTTTTCAATCTTTTTGCTTACAAAAGTACAGAATTGAAAACTCTCTGTTTCCCGCCGAGATGGAAGGATTTGGGAGATGAACATCAAAACTGCCTTGTGCATATTCGGGATGCTCCCTATAGATAAGAGTGGCTATATTTGTCTTCAAGATTGGAACAGAGCATAAAAAAAGATGTCAAAGGATAAAGAACTGGAAATCCAGATGCAGTTTCTCGAAGAAGCAAGAGATTATCTTAATACCCTAGAAACAGTGTTGCTGGAAATCGACACCAGTAAGCGCATCAACTTGGAGAGAATTAACGCTGCACTTCGAGCCGCCCATTCAATCAAAGGGGGGGCTGGAATGATGGGATATCGGACTCTTAGTGATTTAGCCCACCGTCTAGAGGATGCTTTTAAAGTTTTAAAAACCCGTAAAAATTCCCGTGATGTTGACCCTCACGCCCAAAATTTACTACTCTCAGCAGTTGACTGGCTCAGGCAAATCATAGAATCCTTATCACAAGGAAATGAGATAGAACAGCAGTGGTTAGATAGTTTTTGTTATCCAGTATTTAAGGAACTGCGAGATCACCTGGGCGAACCCTCTCCTGAAGATGCTGCGACCATGTTATCACCCGAAGATGGGCAGGATATTATCCCGATGCTGTTTCAAACTGAAGTGGAAGGATGTTTGCAGCGTCTGGAGTCTGTATTGGCAGACATCTCTCAGCCTTGCTTACAAGAGGAAGTGGCTATCATGGCGGCTGAATTGGGGGGTTTGGGAGAAATGCTACAAATGCCAGCCTTTACGAGTCTTTGTGAATCGATAGCGCATCATATCAGCACTGTCACCAGAGAGCGCATTCCCGAAGTTGCCCAGTTAGCTTTGCAAGCATGGCGGCGATCGCAAGCTTTGGTATTCACAAATCAAGCGGAGATTTTACCCACTGAGATATATCTGAAGGAGGTAAATATTTATATACCTGAAGAAGTACAGACAACAGCAGAAAATAAAATATCCTCCGCGGAAATTACCAGCATAGCTGATAAATATATCAACCATACAGAGGACCTAAATAGTGTAGTCAAAGACTGGGAACCGAGAGAAAATACTGTGCGAGTTCCTATTCAACAACTGGATCAAATTCATGATTTATTTGCGGAACTGACTGTCCAGCGTAATGGGTTAAATTTCCAACTCCAAAAACTCCGTAAACTCGTGGGAAGTTTGCATCAGCGAGTCCAAACTCTAGAGCGAGAAAACTATGAACTGCGGACAACATATGAGAAAATCGCCCATCCATCTGTGAACACAAACCCAGTGCGATCGCTCGGAGAATATCAGCTAGGATATATAAAAAAATTCCCTACATTAGAAATGGATCGCCAAGACGAGATTAACCGGCGATCGCATGAAATTATAGAAAGTATTGTGGAGCTACAAGAAGTCACAACTGATATTCAATTAAGCGTTGATGATACAGATCAAATTTCTCGCAAACTTAACCAAACATCCAAACAATTAGGGAGAAAAATTAATCATATTCGGATGCGTCCCTTCTCCGATTTAGTGGAGCGTTTTCCCAGAGCATTGCATGCTCTTAATGTCGAGTATGGTAAAAATGTCAAACTAAAAATTGAAGGTAGAGATACATTAATTGAACGTAGCATTTTAGAGGCCTTAAATGAGCCAATTATGCACTTATTAAGAAATGCCTTTGATCATGGTATCGAAGATCCGGCAACTCGTCGGGCTTTAGGTAAACCAGAACAAGGATTAATTGAAATTACAGCTAGCCATCGCAGTAATCGCATAATTGTTACCATGCGTGATGATGGACGGGGTATTTCTTTAGAAAACCTTCGCTCTCGCGCCGTAGCAATGGGATTAGATGCTACTTTGCTAGCTAATGCCAGCGACGAGGAAATATTATCGCTAATTTTTGAACCAGGCTTTACCACTTCCCACCAAGTCACCGCCTTATCTGGTCGTGGTGTTGGCATGGATATAGTACGTAATAACCTTAAATCACTGCGAGGAGAAATTAGAGTTGATACCAACCTAGGAGTAGGTACTACCTTTACTCTGACAGTACCATTGGCACTATCCGTAGCCAGAGTTCTCGTGGTAGAAAGCAATAAAATCTTATTGGCATTTCCCACAGAAATCGTTGCCGAAATATTTCTACTGCAAAAAGAGCAAGTATTCTCAATAGCAGGGAGCGCCTTTCTCAGTTGGCAAGGAAACACCCTACCATTGATTAACTTGAGTCGCTATTTTCAATTTAATTGTCCACGCTACAATAACCCTGAACTGGAAACACCCCCAGTGATTAACGCTAACAGCGTCTTAATCCTCAAAGGTAGTCATCAGCCAGTAGCTATCCAAGTAGAGCGTTGCTGGGGTGAGCAGGAAGTAGCTATTCGCCAAGTTGAGGGTAATATACCTTTACCAAAAGGCTTGAGTAACTGTGCAATTTTAGGTGATGGACGAGTATTAGTATTAGTTAATACCAACGATTTGCTGGCATGGGTTGCCACTCACCAGGGTACTCCTAAAAACAATCAATTATCATCAGTCGGTTTAAAAACAGCCTTACCTGTCTTTAATCACCATAAACTACCAGGGAGAATTGATGATCATAAAGGCACAATTTTAATTGTCGATGATTCAATTAATGTTTGTCGCTTCTTAACCATGACTTTGCAAAAAGGAGGTTATCAAGTGGAACAAGCTCAAGATGGTCAAGATGCATTGGAAAAACTGCAAAGTGGCTTAAAAGTTGCGGCGGTGATTTGTGATATTGAAATGCCTCGTCTTGATGGTTATGCTTTTTTAGGTTACATCAAAACAGATATTGAGATGAGAAACATTCCAGTTGTGATGATTTCATCTCACGGCACGAGTCAATATCGAGAATTAGCCATGCAATTAGGCGCTGAGGCTTATTTTCGTAAACCTTATCAAGAGGAAGAATTATTAAACACCCTGGCAGAAATTATTGGGAATGCCACCGAAATACCAATATAAGTGACTTGAGTAATTGACATCTCCCCTGCTTGAAACACAGGGGATTCTAAACTGATGTTGCTACGCAGGCCTAAGCCATGCTACGCAACGTTTACACAGTTCTAAACTCTACATGATTCGTCACTGGATGATAGAGAGTATAAATTGCTTCCCCTTGCTGTTTGCCAAAGACTTAGGTGTTTTAGGAGGACTAATGTGTCTGGTAGTCAAATTGGTATTTTAATTGACCTTATAACCGGAACTATGGAAGTTTACCGTAAAAATTCTCTACAATTGCCTTATTAAAGTATTTCTCTCAACATGACTAATCAAGCTCCTATTCCAGTTATTGTAAACGGTGCGGCGGGCAAAATGGGCCGCGAAGTCATTAAGGCAGTGGCACAAGCGCCAGACTTAAACTTAGTGGCTGCAATTGACACCAGTCCAGAACATCAAGACCAAGATGCTGGTGAATTGCTAGGTTTAAGCGAACCTTTGGAAGTCCCCATTACCAACCAATTAGAAGCCATGCTAGGTTATGTAGCTGGTGATAGACAATCTCCTCCAGGGGTGATGGTAGACTTTACCCATCCTGATGGAGTGTATGACAATATTCGCAGTGCGATCGCCTATGGTATTCGTCCAGTGGTTGGTACTACGGGCTTAAGTCCAGAACAAATCAACGACTTAGCCGACTTTGCCGAAAAGGCTAGTACTGGTTGTCTGATTATTCCTAACTTTTCCATTGGCATGGTATTGTTACAACAAGCCGCAGTCACAGCTTCCCAATATTTCGACCATGTAGAAATTATTGAACTCCACCATAACCAAAAAGCTGATGCTCCCAGTGGTACCGCAATTCAAACAGCACAGTTACTAGGAGAAATCGGTAAACCTTTTAACAGTGCTATTGTAGAAGAGACGGAAAAATTACCGGGGGCTAGAGGTAGTTTAGCCCAAGAAGGAATTAGAATTCATAGTGTACGTCTGCCGGGACTCATAGCCCATCAAGAAGTGATTTTTGGCGCACCTGGTCAAATTTATACATTAAGACATGATACAAGCGATCGCTCCTGTTATATGCCAGGAGTGCTGTTAGCAATTCGCAAAGTCTCCGAGCTAAAGTCGTTAGTGTATGGATTAGAAAAAATCCTCTAACCTTCAAACTCAGCAATTATGTTAGTCCCACTGACTCGGAAAAAATTTGAACAACTCATCCCCCTAATTGCTACTGGCTCTCAGTACCAGTACTACGCGGGTAAATTTGCCAATTTTTTGCAGCGACTGTTAATTTCTGTCATAGCCATGGCTCTAATTCTCCTAGGGGAAGTCCTGTTAAGGCTAGAATTTGGCCCCATTACATTTTTAGTTGGGGTAATGGGTGCTTTTTTTTGGCTGTGGTATCCAGTATTTCAGGCCAGTATCCGCAATGCAAAATGCCGCCGTTATAAGTACAGCGGCTTTTTTCGGGGTCGAATCATCGATTGGTGGATTACAGACCAATTGATGGGTAAACAAGAAACCGTAAACAATAAAGGTGAATTAGTAATTGTTGAAAATCGAGAAAAAAGAATTAACCTAGAAATCGGTGATAATACAGGATTTGCCGTAGAGTTACAAGCGCCACTGCGGAATGCACACAAAGTTATTGCTCGTGGTCAAATCGCCGAAATGATTGTCATGTCCAACAGTTCTGATTTGAGCATTATTCAAGAGTTCAGCGATGTATACATTCCCAGTCATGACTTGTGGGTGAATGACTATCCTTATGTCCGCAGGGATTTCTTTAATGAAGTCAGTCGCCGTTTGCGCAAGAAACAACCAGAAACACCACGGCGCCGTCGCCCAAGAGTAGAACCTTAAGTGCTGAGTATTTTGATTTTTACTCAGCACCCATAAATTTACGACTCAGCATTAGAAGAGCGAGTGAAACCAGGAGACAGGTAAGCCACTAAAGCCCCAATGAGAAAACCAGAAATATTACGAACTAAAGGTAACCAATCGCTCGTCCGAGTCACTACTGGTCCAATACCAAAGGCAATAAACAAAATTCCCCACAAAGGTGAAAAAATTAAAGCCCATTGCCAAGCAATAATCTGTCCTTTTTTTTGGGGGTGAGCTGCAAATCCACAAACTATCCCCCCCACTACAGAGGTAATCAGTGTCAGTATCCATTGTTCTCTAGGGAGTCCAGGAACCACCGAGCAACCACCCTTGACTAAACAGCCCTTAACTGAATTTAAGGCTTGTAAAATGGCTTGGTCTTCGCCTTCTTCTCTCACAAAATACAAGTTTCCAAAGCGCGTTTGCAATTCTATCCAAAAAGTCCGCGGTAGAAGTTCATAAACCTCATCCCCCACGCTAAAGCTGAGAATGTTACCGCCACGAGAATCAGCAACTAGCAAAATACTTTTATCATCCAAATTCCAATAATTAATTACTGCGCGACCAGGGGTGCGGTCATACTGGGTTAATACTCGCAATTTCCACCCTGTTTCACCTTCAAATTTTTCTAAATCTGTCACCAGTTCTGCTTCTTGGATATCTGTGAGAGATTTAGCTAAATCTATAACTGGAGTTTGGTAGTTGGGTAATAAGTCAGGATTATCATAAGCTAGCGCCGGAGGCGAGTGCATCACCCACATAGACCCAGCTAGTAAAAATGCAGCAATACATACCAGAGTTCTTCGCCAAAAACAAGACTGCATGGACGTTCTTATACAAATATAGACAGTAGAAGTGAACAAGTTGTTTTAAAAGAGTATGGGAAAACTAATACTTCTTTACACTTGTTTACTTTACTCTAATCTAAGGTATTTAAGCAAAGCTCAGTTTTGAAAATGGAAATTAGAGACTGGGGACTGGGATTGAGAAGTTCCTTTTCCCCCCTACTCCCTAGTCTCTATGCTTGAGGGCTTCACGTTGTCTCAAGGTTTGCGGTGCTTGTTCAGTAATTGCTAGTCGTTCAACTCGTCTGGTTGGTTTTGGGCGTGTAAAACTTTTCCAAGCAGTTTTCACACCTACAACCAGGCTACGAGTGCCAATTTGCATATTTTTCACCTGTTTTCTAGCAATGTCGAGGCTTTGGTCAACTTGCTTCACAACTTTACCCGCGCTTTGTACACCTTCGCCGATATCGCCGGTTAAATCTGTGAGTTCCATTCCAGTTTTGCGGATGGCAATTAAGGTAGGTGGTAACTCCCGTGAGAGAGTATCAAATAACTTTTCTGCACTACGCGCAGCACGTGCTAACTCCTGCAACGCCGGTATGGCCGCTACTAAAACAGCAGTCAAACTGGTGGCGACTAATAATAAAGACAGTCCCAACCAAAATAAGGGATCAATCACGGTGATGCCATATATAAGCTTTACAATTGCGGGAAAACAGAATGTTAGTCTTTTTCAGCTTGTTGCTGCTTCAGGATTTGGCTTTCGCGTTGACTCGCATCTACACCGGCCGCGATCGCCTCTTGTAGTTTCTCCAGGGTATCATCCCAATTTCTCATGGCGCTGGCAGAAAGACGATCTGCTTGGATTTGTACACTTGTTGATAAATCTTCTGCTAAGTCTGGGATAGCATTAGCAGATTTTTGCAAAATTTTCCGGGTTTCACGCCCTGTGCGCGGGGCTACTAGCAACCCAGTTAAAGCCCCAATAGTAGCTCCGAGCATGAAACCGCCAATAAATAGTCCAGAACGGTTATCAGACATCTGATTATTTCTCTCCTTCTTAGGTGTGATTTTTACCGTGGTAAGTTCAAAGGATTTTATCTAATTTATTGAACCTGACAGGATATCAGTGGAAAATCTTGCTTTTGTTGCTTAATCTTAACCCTATGCCGCCAAAAGAACGACCCCAGAATCCCTTTAATAACAATAACAGACTGATAATTTGACTTACCTGTTGAATTTGTAACTGTAGCTTTTGGTTTCTCTGGCGCAGGCTATAAATTTTTTGCTGGGTGATATCAATATTTTCAGGTGCTTGATACAGTAATGCATGAGTATTTTGTTCATAGGCGTTCAGTTGATCAGCTATGCTCTCTATCCACTGCTTTAGTTTCCACACTCGCCAAGCTATGTAGAGTAGTAACAGTGACATAAGAGTGTTAATTAAGACAACTATCTTTACCATCCTGCTCTGATTTTCTCCTGACTTCATCATAGCCTCAGACCATCAGTATCAATCAGTTGCACAAGGCTTTCTAGCTACAAATCCCAGAGAAAATTTTCTCAGTTGCCAGATTTGGCTGATCAAGCTACTGTGGAGAGCTGCTATTGCTTCTTAGGATCTTCAGATAACGGGAAATATGATTGAGGTTGGTTCATTGGTGCAGTCCCAACAAAACTATTTGGGAGTAGGAAAAGTGACTGAGATATCTCAACCTAATGTGATGGTTGAGTATTTCTGCTCAGGAGGTCAACGCCTCCAAAAAACTTTACCTTTAGATTCTCTATCTCAAGTTAGGCTTCAGCCTCAAACTCGATGCTACATTAGCTTACCAACCCAGGATACATGGTTAATTGGCCGCATTTGTAACTGGGATGAAGATACAGAAATGTATCAAATTGATTTACCCGACAAGAAAACTACAATTGCCACGGAACAAGAAATTTATGTCCGTTGTAATATCCCCATTACAGACCCTATTGAAACTCTGGCAATGAAAGGGCATGAAACACCCTACTTTCATGACAGAAGATTAACTTTTGTTAAATCTTTGATTCAGCAACGGGCTGTTAGCCATGGAATGAGAGGGCTGATTTCAGCCAACATTGAACTTTATCCCCACCAAGTCGAAGTTGTTCGCCGGGTACTGGAAGACCCAATTCAACGCTATTTACTCGCAGATGAGGTGGGACTCGGAAAAACTATCGAAGCAGGTGCTATTCTCCGTCAATTTCTTCTGGATGAACCAAAAAAAGGTGCAGTGGTACTGGTTCCCCAATATTTGCTCCCACAATGGCAGACTGAGTTAGAACATAAATTTTACATCTCTCATTTTGGCAAACGGGTGGTGGTGCTGGCGGTTGAAGATATCCATAGAATCAACCAGAAAGCCAATATCGGCTGCTTAATTCTCGATGAAGCCCACCATATTGCAGCTATGGCTACTTCTAGGGATGCAGCCATGCGTCAGCGTTTTGAGTCTTGTAAAAATCTGGCTCATAAAAGCGATCGCTTGCTGTTATTATCTGCTACTCCTGTGCTTAACCACGAGCAGAATTTTCTCGCCATGCTGCACCTGCTTGACCCAATTACCTATAAACTCAATGATTTACCAGGTTTTCGCGCCAGGGTACAAAATTGTCGGGAAATTGGTAGAGTTCTCCTCCGCTTGACAGGAGGTGCAAATAATGTCGATGTTCTCACAACTCACCTCCAGGAACTACGAAATCTGTTGGCTGAGGATGAGTATGTCATCAACCTTTTAAACAATTTAGAAAATTGCTTAAAAGCTCAATCTGCTCAGAAAGATGAAATTATCCGAGCTATTCGTACCCACGTTAGCGAAACCTATCGGCTGCATCGTCGTATACTTCGTAATCGTCGCGCTGCGGTGGAAGATGTCATATTTGATCGGGATGTGACACCAAAAGAAGAATATGATTTAGACGAGCGATCCCTTGATATTCACCAACTGATGGAACAATGGCGTACCGTCGCCCCTCACGAGCAGCAATATCAACGAATTTTTCTATTGTTATTCCTAGCTTCTGGTACTTGGTTAGGGATTTTAGAACAGGTAGTTACCACACGCCTAACAGGTAAAACCCCACCTCAACTTATCCCAGAGTTTCCAGAAAATGATCTTCGCATCTTAACTACAACCCCTAAATTCCCAGGCGAAGAAGAAATTTTACAATCCTGTTTAAAAATTCTGCGTCAACCTCTAGATGAAGGAGAACGCACAGAAAATTTAAACACCGTGCTACTCAATCAGCTAGCTACACACTTCAAAATCCCCAGCAGTGTTCGCAGAAACAAGGCAGAATTAATCACCAGGATACAGCACAGAATTCGCCGCCCCATGCCTGGGGATGTTTTACCAAAAATCGTTGTATTTACCAGTTTTGTACAATCCTGCCGACAAATTGTCCAACGTTTATCTCATAGCTTTGGTGCACAAACAGTCGCCAGCTATCAATTTGGTGAACCACGAGAAAAAGTTGCCCAAAATTTAACTCGATTCCAGAATAACCCCGACTGTTTTATTTTAGTGTGCGATCGCTCTGGGGAAGAAGGACTTAACCTGCAATTTGCCGACTGCTTCATTCACTTTGACCTGCCTTGGTCACCTAATCAATTAGAGCAAAGAATTGGCAGATTTGACCGCATTGGCAGCAAAATTGGAGTTCAATCTTTTGCATTGATTGGGCCATACTTGGAAGAAAGTCAACACAATGCTTGGTATCAACTTCTGAAAAATGGGTTTGGTGTTTTTGGTCAATCAATAGCTAGTCTACAATTTTACGTAGATGAGAAACTCCCAGAATTAGAAACAGCTTTGTTCAAATCAAGTGCTGCGGGATTATTAGCCATGATTGACCAGATTCAGCAACAAATCACCGCCGAAACCTTGAAAATTAGCGAGCAGACTGCTCTCGATGAAATTGATATTCTCGATGAAAATACTTGCAAGTATTTTCAAGACCTAGATGATTACGATGCTAATCATCTAGGGATTAAACAAGCAATTGAAGGCTGGATGTGTGATGCATTAGGATTCAAGTTAGTTAATAATCCCAATTCCGCAGAGATTAAGCGTTATCAACCGACAACTCGCACTTTGGTGTCTCTAGACGAGTTGAAAACTTACTTCGCTAATCATAATACAGAACAATTTGGTAGTTACAATCGCCGGGTAGCCAACCAGAATTCAGGTATTAAACTATTTCGGACGGGGGAAGGATTAGTAGAAGCACTCGTCAGCTATATAAACTGGGATGATAGAGGTAAAGCCTTTGCTCTATGGCGCACGGATGAATCTTGGAATGCTACAGCAGGTAAGGAATGGTTTGGCTTCCGATGTAATTATGTAGTCGAAGCAAATTTAGAAGCTGTCAAGCAGGTTTTAACAACCAACAAACTCGATAATTACCAATACGAAACTTTGAAACGGCGTGTTGATGCTTTATTTCCCCCATTGTTAGAAACTATCTTTATAGATGGTCGCAATCATTCCATCAGTATGGTTGAAGATCAATCACTCTTAAATATCCTACAACGACCTTACAAAGATAGGAAAAATGATCAATCTCGGGATTATAATTTGGCAAAAGAACGCTTAGGAGTGATTGATACTTTTGTCGAGCCTAGCCAGTGGAAGGATTTTTGTTATGAAGCGCGTCATCGTTCTCGAGAATTATTGCTACAGCATCGTAAATTCATAAAATTATACCAACAATCTGCTCCAGTCGCCAAGCAGAAATTAAACAAAAAAGTACAGCAATTACAACTGCGACTAAATCGGCAAAACCAAGATTCAGCACTGGCCGAAGAATTAAAAATAGAAATGGCATTGAGTGCGGCCATTTTAGAGGGAATTCATCAGCCCCAGATTCGACTTGATTCTGTCGGTTTTATCATCGTATCTGGGCGAAATCCTCTATAAATCTCCCCAAGATGCTCGAATTTAGCAGGTAAAAAAAGTAGGAACTGCTATAGTTGTGGTAGTTCTGGTTAAATATTCCAGACTCTAACACCCCGGTTGACCACCGGGGTTTTTGGTTTTTAAGAATCAACAAATGAACCCAAATACTTCGCAAATCTCTAAAAATCAAGTAGAATTGCACAAATTAGCTATATATGTCTTCCCACTTTCATCAGGGAGAAAAACATCTGTGTTTATCTGTAGAAATCTGTAGTCAATTAACTATTTCAGATACATCACCTAGAAGAGAACAGCTATAGTGGTTAATAATAAACTAATAGCCAGAAACTGGAGACAACAGCTATTCATCATAAATGGCATAATAAAAACACTGTTTGAGTAACTTTTTGTTAAATCTTTCCATCAAGGAATAATTAATCTTCATAAAGTTATAAATTCTTGTATTAAGTTTTTAATAATACTTGTCTCAGCTTGTATATTGAGCCGTAATCTGCGGACTAAATTGTGTAATCTAAGGAAAGCTAAGCTAATGATAAACTTGAGGTCTTAATGACTCCTAAAATTCTGCGTCAGCTTTGGTCTGTGGTAGAAAATTCTCAAACCAGGATCTTATTGCAGATGGACGATGCTAGCTTGGTGCAATGGCTGGTAAAACAAACTACAAAGCAAGCTTTATTAGATCCCCAAGAAGCCGATTACCTCAGTGATTACATCCAATCTCGGCTGAATCTGATACGGGATATTGCTTATGAGCGACAGTGTTAGAGTTGACATTCTCACAAATTACACAGCCAATAGTCCTAACTATTGACTGTGAACTGTTAACTATGAGTTTTTTTGGGGTAAATAACCTTCAACTAGGCAATCAGACCCGACTACCCGCCAACTAACCCTTTCTAAATTCAGAGCTGTGTTCATCATCGTCAAACCCAAGTCACCTACAGGTGTGGGGGCATGACTACCACCAATGATTTTAGGAGCAATAAAAGCCAGAATCTTTTGTATCGCACCTTGAGCGATCGCACTGGCTGCCAAACTACCGCCACACTCCCATAAAACGCTACAAAAACCGCGGTCGTATAAATGGTTCATGACAAGGTGTGGGGTCAGGGATGCTAACTCTACAACCTCAACCCCTTTTTGGCGTAAGAAATGTTGGAAATCAGGCGAGCTTCCCGGCTCTGTCAACACCAAAGTTTTAGCGTCAGCAGTGTCCCACAGGTGGGCATCTTGAGGTAAGTTGATCTGACGACTCATCACCACCCGCAGGGGATTATGGGATCCTACTTGATGACTGGTTAAGTAAGGATTATCTTTTCGGACTGTATTGCCACCGACAATTATGGCATCACAACCCGCCCGTAGTTGATGAACTTGACTACGGGCATCTTGGTTTGTCACCCAAGCACTGTGACCAGAGCTAGTAGCAATTTTACCATCTAAAGTCATGGCATATTTCAAAATCCCTAAAGGTCGTTTATATAAAATGCGATGGATAAAAGCTTCATTTATCTGATAACAGGCTTCGGCTTCTACCCCGACAACTACCTGTACACCAGCAGCACGTAAACGAGCAATACCTCCTCCAGCAACCAAAGGATTGGGGTCAACTATACCTACAACTACTTTAGCCACACCAGCCGCGATTAAGGCCTCCGAACAAGGGGGAGTACGTCCGTAATGATTACAAGGTTCCAGATTAACGTAAACTGTGGCACCACGAGCGTGATTCTCTTGAGTTGAGTCCGCGCCAAAACCCGCCGCTTTCAATGCAAAAACTTCTGCATGGGGCTGACCTGCTCCGGGATGAAATCCTTCCCCAACAATATTTCCATTTTTGACAACAACCGCCCCCACTAGAGGATTAGGTGAAGTCCTTCCCAAAGCACGGACAGCCAGTACCAAACACCGTTGCATCATAGCCCGGTCAAAGTCACTGCCTATTCTGGGTTTTTCTGGTGAATTCGATTGAACCGGCGAAAGCGCCAGGCCTGACTTCTCAGTTCGCAATATCAGCCCATTGTCCTGAGGATTAGGGGCTAGAGACACAATAGGGTAGGTTTCACGCGAATTATCCATAATTTTGGGCGGTAATTTCAATATTTTGTACGCTAGCTGTTGTTACAAAGATGTAGGTTCAAAGCCCCTCGGCTTTAGCCAGGGGATGAAAACGACGATGCAGGCTTTAGCCCGCTTTCCCGCTGTCAAGTTTTAGACGATCTATCCATTCTTCAATTAAAGCGGTAATTGTTTTATCTTGTTGCACTGCATATAAAGCTAATTTATGCTTTCTACGTGCTGAGAGTCTAATTGTCAATACTTTTTCTTTCATCAGTGTATATACAATGTTATTGCATTTATGATATTAAAGTTCACTGATAAGATGCTTTAGTTGTACGGATAAATGTGGAATATAAATCCAATGAAATCACGGCAATTCCGGCATTATTTAGAGTTAATGGAGATAGCAGGGTCAATTATCAGCATTGAGTCCATGGGAACTCAAACGGAGATTGCCCACAAGATTATCTTTAAAAAAGCTTATGTTTTGGCACTCAAGGCTAATTATCCCACCTCATATAATCAAGTAAAACAATGGTTTGAAACGGCATTGGTACAAAATTTTCAGGGTGGAGAAGTGACATCATCGTACTGAAATTCGTTAAGTTTGGTCAATTGCTGTCTCAGCTTCTGAACGCTCTTAATTGTGAATCAACCTAACTATTACCATCAAGAAATAAAAGGGAAAATGTGCCGAATGTGGGCTGAACTTTCATCCTGATGACCTTATTGAAATCCACCATAAAAACGGAAATCACAGGGATAACCGTCTGGATAATGTAACTGCTGTACACCTACACTGTCACGACCAGATACACGGTGGTATCGGCAAACTTTCAACTCAGTTTAGTCCCCATGACAAGAGTTAACTTGGGGAGGATCCGTGTGATCTGAAAACATCACGCACGGTTTTGAAGCCGAGCATGAGGGGTGAATCTCATGCTTAAATTAACGGAGAAGTCAACCGAATTCGTGAAAAATCGGGCATTGCCCAAACTGGAATTTCTACCCCTGCTCTAATAACTTTATCTTCTGCCACCAAAGGTTTAATGGATAATAAAATACAGGTGCCCACAGACTACTGAGAATGGCAGAAGCCAGAGATACACGTTGATAATATGACCAAATATATTCCACTTTGCGTAGGCTTTGCCCGCCGTCGGCATTGTTCATCCAAGTTAACTGTAGTCCAAAGATAGTTTCCGCCACAACTGCCATCACAAAGACAATTAAAGCAATAGAAATAAAATCTTCTTGGATAAAACGCGGCTTTTGTAGCAAACTAGTCAACCCCCCCACACAACCCAGAGTAATCACATGGGTAGGGTGAGGTGAGGTCATAGCATCTTGAAGTAGTCCCAGCACTATACCAGCTAACATTCCTTCCCAGAATGATCGCTTGACACTCCAGGAAACCACCCAAATTAATAGCCAATTCGGCCCAATACCCAATAATTCCATACCCACAAACCGCGTTGGTAACATCAGCAGACAAAACAGCACAGACGCAACCGTTACTACCCAATTTAGCAGTTGAAGTGTAAAGGGATGGCAGTGAGCAAGAGGCTTATATAAAATTTTTAACTTTCGTTGTAGCACTCTTGGCTTGTTATGCCTGCTACCGCTAAATGAAGGCATCTTTTTAACTCAATCTAACTCAAGTTTTGGTTGTCAATTCTGGCTTTGTTAGCTACGGGATGCCAAAGTCTAGCACCTAGCATATAATTCTGGGATTTAAACTAAATACCTAATCGTTCAGCTGTACGAACGGATAGACCGCTACCCAATCTAATGAAGCTATCGGCGGAAAAAGCTCAACTTTTGCCACTGATGCTACAGATTGCTGCAAATCTAGAGACTTAACTCGTCCTACTGGCACACCAGGCGGAAATTTCTGACTATAGGGAGATGTAGATACTAAATCACCTACCTGAACATTTGGCACTTTTTCATAAAACTCCAGCACCGCTTCGGCGGAAGAATCGCCTCGCAAAATCCCTTGAGATGAAGTGCGGTTAATTTTGACCCCCACTTGACTCTTAAGGTCGCTAATTAACAATACACGACTAGTATTAGGAGTTACAGTCTCTACCAAACCCACCAAGCCGCCATAAGTTTTGACAATAAAGCCTTCTCTAATGCCTGCATTAGAGCCGCGATTTAGGATCACCTGTTGCCACCAGTGGTCAGCACTACGTCCCACTACCCGGGCTGGAATGGGGCGTGATTTGAATGGCGACCTCTCAATATAACCTAATAAATTTTTTAGTTGTTCATTTTGACTTTCTAAATCAGCTATACGCGTTTCCAACTCCAACAAGCGGACTTGATTCAGGCGTTCCTCTGAACTGGGGTGATACCGTAAAATTTCTAATGGACTCCCAATGATTTGATACATTTCTAACAGCAAATAACCCTGAGTCTGTCTCAACATCCAAGCACTACTAACTACTAAACTTACTAAACCCAGTTGTAGTAGTTTACTATTCCACCAACGACGTACAGTAACCATCTATATATTATAAATTCGTAGCTAAATAGAAACTAAATATCTGATATTTCTGACTACATATGGCTCGAATGGGCAGTAAGAACACGTTCTAGCTGTTTAAAGTTTTCTAACACACGACCTGTTCCTAGCACAACACAACACAGAGGATCAGGGGCAATGTGGGTGACAATTCCTGTCTCATTGCTAATTAAGGTATCTATCCCTTTAAGCAAAGCACCACCACCAGCTAACATAATTCCTCTGTCAATAATGTCTGAGGCTAATTCTGGCGGCGTGCGTTCGAGTGTTCGCTTTACAGCTTCTATAATTACTGCTAGCGGTTCCAACATACATTCACGAATTTCTGCCCCTTTGACTGTGACAGTTCTGGGTAACCCAGAAAGCAAATGTAAGCCCCGAACTTCCATCATGGCATCATTATTATCATTAGTGGAATAGGCGGAACCAATGCGGATTTTGATCTCTTCAGCAGTTCGTTCTCCGATTACCAAGTTATGAATCTTTTTTAGGTATACGATAATACATTCAGTTAGTTCGTCACCAGCGATACGCACTGATTCACTAATGACAGTACCCTGGAGACTGAGCACTGCAACTTCTGTTGTCCCGCCACCAATATCAATAATCATATTACCTGTTGCTTCGGCAACAGGTAGCCCTGCTCCTATTGCTGCAGCCATTGGCTCATCTATTAAATGCACCTCTCTCGCCCCAGCTTCGGCTGCTGCATCCATTACAGCCCGTCTTTCTACCCCTGTAATACCACTAGGTATACCAATGATAATTCGAGGCGAAATCAGAGAATGACCCTCATTTACACGCTGGATAAAGTTTTTTAACATCAGCTCGGCCATATCAAAATCAGCAATTACACCATCACGTAAAGGGCGGACTGCAATCATATTCTCAGGTGTACGTCCGATCATTTTTTTAGCTTCCTCTCCTACCGCACGTGCTACCTTTTCGTTTTGATTCAGGGCAATTACTGAAGGTTCTTGGAGTACAATCCCTTTACCTGATACATAAACTAGGGTATTGGCTGTACCAAGGTCGATACCCATACCCCACGATGAGCGAAAGTTCTTAAAAAGCCCCACGCGTCTCTATGCCCCTTCTTTGCGATACTGATTTGCTAAAAACTGTTACAGTTAATCATTACCGATTCTATTATTTTTTTCAACCGGAGTCCAGCAAGCAAGCTAATTTCACTCATACTGTTTAGCTATGAGGTATTTAAATCTGAAATGCCTCTAAGTATCTGAGTAGTATAAATGCGATGATTTTTACATATTTATCATAACTTCAAAATTGGCTATGATCAAACTCAAAATATATCAGTAATTTTGTAACTAAAGGTTAGACTCATGAGCATTAACGTTGTCACCCTTGTTGGTCGTGTAGGTAGCGATCCAGATATTAAATATTTCGAGTCCGGTACGGTTAAGTGTAGATTAACATTAGCAGTTGATCGCAGAACCCGTAATAGCGATGAACCTGACTGGTTCACTTTAGAACTATGGGGGAAAACAGCAGAGGTGGCGGGTAATTACGTCCGCAAGGGCAAGCAAATTGCTGTTAAAGGTTCCTTGAGATTTAATAATTGGACAGATCGCCAAACGGGTGTCAACCGTTCTACACCATTTATCCACGTTGACCAACTAGATTTGTTAGGTTCCAAGCGGGATATAGAAGGCGGTATGGCAGATATGCCTTCAGAACAGTTCTAACTTGAGATGGGGAATAGGTAAAGATACTCACCTATTACCCATGCTTAATTAGTAACTAATTTGCAGTGTCACTGATGCTTCTACCTGCTGTTCAGCACCAATTACAGGGGTAGAAAAATCTGTATTAGCTAACTTGAAAACCTCAGCCCGCTCCAACATGGGAGGAGGGGGCGCAGTTGCACCATTAATCTGAATGCTTACCACTTCCTGAGACTGGAAACCTAGGGTACTCAAAACAGCATTAGCTTGTTCTTGAGCATTTTGGGTGGCTTGTCTGAGTGCTTGTTTTTGAGCTGAGGCGATCGCCTGGTCACTAGCAATAAAAGTGACACTATTAATTTGCGTTGCACCGACTTTTACAGCTTCATCTAAAAGCATACCGACGCCCTGTGTTGCCATAATAAACATCACAGTATTATTGGCAGTATATCCAGTAATTCGTTGTACATTATCGGTGTAACTATAAACTGGATTGAGGCGGATACCACTAGTTTGTAATTTTTCTACATTTCGGGTTTTGAGCAAAGCGACCACAGCTGATGCTCTGCGAGCCGCTTCCTGTTGCGCTGACTGTGCAGTTTCAGCCTGAACCTCCACAGACATACTGACTTGTGACAAAGTGGTGGGAATTGTTTCCACACCGCGGCCGCTCACTGTCAGAGTTCGCAAAAATTTTTCCTTGTCTTGAGCCAAACCAGGTTCAATATAAATTATACAGCTTATTAAGAACAATGTCAGTGTTTTAGCAGAATTAGCACCCGGAAACCAAGAAGCAGATAAAGCGGCTCCATACATAAAATTCGCACTCCTATGAACAGATTCTACAGATGCTGGGAACAAGACCGATATACTAGTTCGCAGTCAACTGTCCACTCTTAAGTCAACATTTCTGCTCTGAACTATGATCCACTCAGCATTTTATATTTTCTGACTTTGACACTGCCATACTCAGAATTAGGAGCGGTTACATTTTTGGAAACTCAAAAAAAATAATTATAAATTTTGGAGACTCTTGGATGGCATACTGGCTGCTGAAAACTGAACCGGAAAAATACTCCTACTTTAATTTAGAACAGGATGGTAATACAGTTTGGGATGGAGTTAACAATCCCCTAGCGCTCAAACATATACGGAATATGCTGATTGGCGACTTAGCCTTAATTTACCATACAGGCAAAGAAAGACAAATTATCGGTATAGCAGAGGTTGTCAGTCAGCCTTATGCCGATCCCACATTAAACGATCCCAAACGGGTAGTTGTAGATGTCAAGGCACTGAAAAAAGTCTCTGTACCTCTGGAACTGAGGCAGATCAAGCAAGATGCAGAATTTGAACATTTTGAGTTGCTGCGACTTCCTAGACTTTCAGTTATCCCAGTATCCGAATTTTACTGGCAACGCCTGATGTCATTGACTAAAGACACAAAATAATTTATGAGCAGATATTTTCCATTTATGTTAATTGCCATAAAGTAGTAAAACTGAAGAGAAGGATTTTTGCACAGCATAAGCAATTCTGGGAGCTTTTGCTGCGGGGTTAGTCTTAGAGGAAACTGATAAACGCAAGGAATTGCAAAAGCAAGTTATACCTATTGCCGATATCCTAGTGGCAATTTTCTTTGTGACAGTGGGGGCAAAAACAGACTTGGGGGTCTTAAACCCAGCTATTCCCAGTAATCGAGAAGGTTTAATTATGGCCATTTTCCTGATCACAGTAGCCATTATCGGTAAAGTAATTACAGGTTTCAGTGTGTTTGGTCAACCCCAAATAAATCGTTTAGCAATTGGTGTAAGAATGATTCCTCGGGGTGAGGTCGGTTTAGTCTTTGCTGGTGTCGGTGCTGCTAGCGGTGTTCTCTCTAAATCACTGGGGGCGGCAATTATCATGATGGTCATCCTGACGACCTTTTTCGCCCCCCCACTTTTACGGTTAGTATTTCCAGAAACAGATAATTTGCTAGCAGATACAGACAAACTGATTTTGGACAATGTTACTCGAACACCGGTAATTGTCGAAAAACCTCAATCGATCATGTCTACTGTCAATGATGGTAAGAATCAGGAAAGCAAACCCGAATCTGGGGACAATTCATCAAAAACCTAAATGGGGTGTTGTGATACCCCTGAGGGACTAAAGAGTGGGGTCTAGGGTCTGGGAAAAAGTGTTTCTCATATCAAATCCCCAGTACCAGGTAAGCAGTCCCCAATTACAGGAAACATAATCTCTAAATCCTCGTCTTTGGAGACTGTAAATTGTAGTTTTTGTCTCACTACTCCCGGCATTCAAAATCCTATGCTTCGCGAGTCTTAAACTGCTATAAATGTTAATTTATATACTTGGTAACAAGTAGCATCAACGATTCCCAGTTTGGTAACAACAATTAAAACTAGTTGAAATTTACTGTGGCTGATTTGAGGTATGAACACGATTGGTGATGATATTAAAACCACTGTAGGGAGTTTCCACAGAATGTCTCTACACCTAATTAATATGTTGGTTTCAGCAAGTCGGGAAAAGTTTTTAGCCATGACAAAACTGAATTGCAATCAAAAGGCTCAGTCAAGTGTTAACAACTAAGCATTGACAAAAAAGGTATGGTTAATTGTGGTGGTAATCTGGTTGCATCTAAAATAATTTGCCTCCTTGAATATTATATCCTAATAGGATGGCAAAGTTAGAGGTGATACTAGGAATTTGAGCCATTAATTGTGTCTTTATACGAGCACAAAAGTCACAGCACTAACAAAGATCAAGATTAGGTTGTAACAGTGTGACGATTAGCCAATATGTTGAGATATTGATGGCTCCCATAAACGCGAATCACAGGAGAAAGGATTGTGAAATTACACTGGTTACTACCCAGTACAGTAGGAAGTATCGTCTTACTATCGTCGCCGGCTGTAGCAGCAAAACTGGAATCTTGGCGTTTTGATGCCAATCAAAATCGTCTGGAGATTAACACGAACAGCCCTGTTCAACCCCAAGCACAACTGATATTCAATCCTACACGTCTGGTCATTGATTTGCCCGGAACGACCTTCGGCCGACCACAGTCCACACAACAAGTCGGTGGTGCCATTCGTGTTGTCCGGGTGGGGCAGTTTGATCCACAAACAACGCGCCTAGTTGTTGAACTCAGTCCTGGGTATAGTCTAGACCCCCAGCAGGTGAAATTTGAAAGCGTTGGTGGCAGTCGCTGGCTGGTAAAATTACCAACCCCAACACCAGAGAAGACAGAATCTTCCACCAGAAGTATGTATACTGTGGTCACTGTTGACTCTGATGGCGATATCAAGCCCGAGTTCTTGTCCCCGCGTGCCGAGTCCCTAGGAAAGCAAATTGCCAGTGCCATACCAGGGAAAATTCAAATTGAGAACTTACTGGTAACAGGAGATGGGTTGTTTGTGCGGACAAACGGCGGCAGTCCTGAAGTCAAAATCAATCGGAGCCGCGATCGCAATACCATTTTTATGGATATCGCCGACGCCAGTTTGTCACCCAGTCTGACACAACTAAATTACGAAGTTAACAAACATGGTATTAGTCGGCTCGAATTAGCTCCGTTAAACAGCCAAGCACCTGGTGTCCGCATGACCTTGCGGGTAGACAAAGATAGCCCCGATTGGCGCTCAATTAATAGTAGCGCCAAGGGTTTAGTTCTTTTGCCCTCTCGTGTTGTCAGATTACCGGCTAATAATAATTCCCACAACTCGCGCAATACTACGGCTGAGGTTAGCCGCAGTCATCAGACAGGAACCGCGGTAATAGCCAACAGGCCAGTTGCCAATAATGTAAATCTGACTGTAACTACAGCAGCGCCAGCAACAATTCAGGCTATAGAACTGGGTAATAATGATACGCAGTTACTGATTAGATCAGATAAAACAGTCAACGCCAATAGTCGATGGGATAGATCCTCTGGTTTGTTCCGAATCACTATTCCCAATGCTCAGTTAGCTGCCAACGTCACAGGGCCAAATTTTAGTGCTAATAGTCCCATCATCAGGGTACGCCTGCAAGCTGAAGACAATTCAGTGGTGATATTGGTACAACCTGCAGCGGGAGTACACATTGGGGAACTAAATCAAGTCGGCAACCAGCTTTTTTCTCTGCAATTACACGGTTCTCGTCCCGGTACGGTGGTTTCACCCCCTGTGGCATTATCACCCCTACCACTACCCACCCAAGGGCAACTACCCACTGCAACTCCTGCGCCCCAACCCACACGCCAGCCTACGCCAACTCCAGCACGGAAAACCAGATCTGTCGTGATGATTGACCCCGGACACGGTGGTAGAGACCCAGGAGCAATTGGTGTTGGCGGACTGCGCGAAAGCGATGTAGTTTTGCCCATTAGCAAAAGGGTAGCAGCGATTTTGGAGCAAAATGGCGTCCAAGCAGTACTAACTCGTGATTCTGACTATTTTGTCAGCCTACAAGGACGAGTGGATTTGGCACAACGAGCTAATGCTGATTTATTTGTCAGTATCCATGCCAATGCCATCAGTATGAGTCGTCCAGATGTCAATGGCTTGGAAACATATTATCACGACAGTGGTCAGGGTCTCGCTCGCTCGATTCATAACAGCGTTATTCAAAATGTCACTATCAGAGATAGACAGGTGCGCCGAGCTAGATTTTATGTCCTCAGAAGAAACACCATGCCCTCGGTTCTGGTAGAGGTGGGTTTTGTCACAGGTGCGGAGGATGCTGCTAGACTCAGGACCACAGCTTACCAAAATCAAATGGCGGATGCGATCGCTCGTGGTATTCTCCAACATCTACAACGGAGATAAGTGAAGTACCCCACCCCGCGGCGGATGGGGCTTCGTGTGTCATTGAGGGATACCACGTTAGGTACAGTTATACCTGAGAGGCTGTCTTGCCTAGCCATAGCTGGAAGCCATTACGAATTACAAATTTTCTGCTACATTTGGTATTTTATAACCCCAACCGGAAATTAATATCTACCTGTGTATTCATCCTCCATCTTTGAAAATAATCCTGACCATTTTGCCCATCAAGAGCCTCAACGAGCCCCTATCGGGGTTTTTGACAGTGGTGTGGGTGGTCTGACAGTCCTGCAACAACTTTATCGGCACCTGCCCAATGAATCTATTATTTATTTTGGAGATACAGCTCGCTTGCCTTATGGCATTCGTTCACAAGCTGAAATTTTACAGTATGTGCGCCAAATCCTTAATTGGATGCAACAGCAACGTGTCAAAATGGTGATTATGGCTTGTAATACTAGTTCTGCCCTCGCTCTGGAAATAGTACGGAGGGAGTTTAGTATGCCTATTCTAGGAGTTATCCTACCAGGAGCTAAGGCAGCAGTGCAGCAGGGGAAGCGTATTGGTGTAATTGCTACCCCTGCCACAGCCAAAAGTAATGCCTATCGCCATGCTATTCTGGAAATTGATGCCAATGTCCAAGTCTGGCAAGTTAGTTGCCCTGAGTTCGTGCCACTGATTGAACAAAATCGCATTCATGACCCTTATACTACTGAAGTGGCACGGTCATATTTACAGCCGTTAATACAGCAAGAAATTGATACCTTGGTTTACGGTTGTACCCATTATCCACATCTTGCACCGGTACTGCGATCGCTCCTCCCCTCTCAAGTCAAACTGGTGGACCCTGCTGTTCACGTTGTCGCCGCTTGTAGCCAAGAGTTAGAACTATTAGGATTAAGCAATACATACCCACCAGTAGCTACTCGCTTCTGGGTCAGTGGTTCTCCACCACAATTTGCTCAATCGAGTCTCCCATGGCTAGGCCATACTCCAACTGTTGAGCTTGTTGATTTCAATGACACATCAGTTTCCAATTTTAGCGGTCATTAATGATTGATGATTATTTTGACTTCATAATCACGCCTGGTAAAGCTAGCCTATTGACTATTTACCACCTCAGTCACCTGATGAGTTATTGACACATCTTGCTTGTCTTTTTGTGAGTTAGTGATGGCTAAATCTCTAGGAGCAGATTGTTTACCACTTCTCTTGGCCAGCGCTAATAATAAGTAAACTGTAAACAAATATCCCGCGGCTAAAATAAAAGTCAACATAGGCATCTTCCCGTAAATCATCTTTCTAGCAGCACCCCTATGAATGGAATATGTAATTTTTTAAGAAGAAATTCAACCAACCAAGGGGTTCCTTGATGGCTGTAGTTTGCTCTACTAAAATTTTCCGTAAATTTATAACTATCTACGGTTAGCTAAATAACTATTGAAATTTGTTTTTTTGCAGACCACACACCACAACAGTTAAATTGCTCAACGGCAAAGCTAACTGCACTCCTCAGCAGTCTACTGAGTCTGCATTATGGGCGCACCTCTATGACCAGAGCAGCCTTAGCGTTCAGTAAACGCTAAGATATTGTAGCGAATAACCATAAGGATACCGCTAAACTCCAGATGGGGAGGCTAAATTGCTGCACGAACAAGAATAAAGAGAATTATTTCTTTATTCTTGGTTTACAGCGACCAATTATTTTAGATCCTCAGTACCACGGAGGTAAAAGTACTTAAAACTTGCTTACCTTTGGAAAATGAGTTCTGAAAAATTTAAAATCCATACATTTTAGCCTAACACAATGCTCCTGAGTTTTCACCCAAGATTGGGATAAAATTTGAAAATTTTTAGATATGTGATCAATAAATGGAGATTGTTAAACTTTTGTTGATCAACTATATGCATATATATGTAATATATATAACTAACTATACTCATGGGTAAAAATTAATTTCTGGCAAAAACAGCAATATCGTTCTTATGGAGTTTTTGCATAAAACACTACAGGTAGTGTGTCCTCAAGAATATACAGAAAATATCCAGTAAGATTTATAGCAACGGACATATTGGTTAGGACATCATCATTATGGTTTTAAGGGAACAGGGAACAGGGAACAGGGAATAGTGAGTAGGGAATAGTGAGTAGGGAATAGTGAGTAGGGAATAGGGAATAGGGGATAGGGGATAGGGAATAGTGAATGTCCTAATTACCTTGGCGGTTGCTATATTTTTAGACTTGAGAGGACTTAGGCAACAGATCTCAAAAAAAATTTGCTCTGATGCACAAAATATTTTTATGAGCAGGGAGCATGGCTATAGACGGTTTCCATAAGGGTTCTAGCCAACTTGTAGTTATTGCAAATCTGAGTTTTTTATCCAGAATAGAGAGTAAATAGGCAGGTATTCTCTCATCAAAACTTTGCGCCGGCACAGGGTTATCTTAAAATGAGTGTAGGATATGTAAACTTTCGTAACGTAAGCCAGAGTCCGCCCATCCATGACCTCAGCCACCTCCCTGTTTACCCCTGTGGAAGCAGACCTGCGACTACTAGCAGATAACCTCAAGCAGCTAGTTGGAAATCGCCACCCCATTCTATTTATGGCCGCCGAACATCTATTCGGAGCTGGGGGAAAGCGTATCAGACCAGCAATTGTTTTGCTGATATCGCGGGCCACAATGTTAGAAAAAGACATAACGCTGCGTCACCGCCGCCTAGCAGAAATAACGGAAATGATTCACACGGCAAGCTTAGTGCATGACGATGTGGTAGATGAATCACAAATGCGACGTGGTGTGCCTACTGTTCATAGTCTGTTCGGTAATCGCATTGCTGTCCTAGCAGGAGATTTTCTCTTTGCCCAATCGTCCTGGTATTTAGCAAACTTGGACAATTTGGAGGTGGTGAAACTACTCTCAGAAGTGATTATGGATCTGGCTACCGGCGAAATCCAGCAAGGAATAAATTGTTTTGATAATAGGATCTCAATAGAGACTTACCTCAAAAAGAGCTATTACAAAACAGCCTCGTTAATTGCCAACAGTTCCAAAGCAGCTGGGTTACTTAGTGAAGTTTCCCAAGAAACAGCCGAACATCTATATAACTACGGTCGTCATCTGGGTCTGGCATTTCAGATTGTGGATGACATTTTAGATTTCACTAGTACAACAGATACTCTGGGTAAACCTGCTGGTTCTGATCTCAAAAGTGGCAATCTTACTGCACCCGTTTTATTTGCTTTAGGGGAAAAACCATATCTGGAAGTCCTCATAGAACGGAAGTTTGACCAACAAGGGGATTTAGAGCAAGCACTGGATCTGATTCAAGATAGCCAAGGTATACAACAAGCTAGGGAATTAGCCTCTTACCATGCCAAGTTAGCAGTTGATCATCTTGAGGTACTACCACCTTCCGAGTCACGCCAGGCACTAATTAACATCGCTGACTATGTACTTGGTCGGCTTTATTAACAATAGGACTTACGCAACTGGCACAGGCGATCGCGAAGCTCTGCTTGCAGCAGCGCTTCGCGGTGGCTAAATGAAAGTACATTAGATATAAGTGATGTCAATGGCACAGGGGGATGCCTAGTGTAGTTGATAGTAGAAAGGTATGAATAAAACGAGATTCAGATAGCGATTCATGAGAAAATAGGTAGAGGGTGTAAGAGGATGTTTGATAAGTCATGATTAGTGTATCAACTATTGTTTGACCCCACCCTAACCCTCCCCTTGTCAGGGGAGGGGACTGGATTTTATTGTTTTCTGTGTGTTACCCAATCCTTCCCAATCCTTCCCAATCCTTCGGTGTGTTACCTGTTACCTGTTCCCTAATATAAAAATTACCTGTTTAACACTTTCCAAACATCCTCTAAGAGATAATGTTGGTGATGAGCATGAGATTTACAAAGCTTAATTACTGCCAATGCTGATTAAGGAGTCAAATTAATTACAGGATTACCAATTTAGCAGAGCATTTAGAGCAGATTAGCCATGATGCAATTAATTGTTATTTGAAGAGAGAAAAGCTAACACCTCTGTGACTATGGAAAAATGTGAAAGACATAATTGAGCGAGATACCAATGGTTACATAATTTTAATACAGCAACTCAAACGCCCAAGTATTCCTATGTGCTTGGTGTAATTTAAATTGTCGCGTGGCGCGGCTAACCCCGATCCCTATTTGTGCCAGTTGCGTAAGTCCTGAACAAATTTCAAATTTTTAATTTAAAAATTTTTATTTTTTTTGCAGTGGGGAGTAATTAGATGTATCTAATTACTCCCCACTGCAAAATTCATTTATGCAATATCGGGAGGGATTTGTTCACTCATTTCGTCTTGCTTCATCTGGTTTTGCAGGACATTTTGTAATTCTGAACGTTGGATTTCAACTGTATGATTGGTCTGACCAGGCGTTTCTAAAAATACTATACTATCTACGGGTTCTAGTGCTAGCAGTTGGAACAAAATATGGGTAACAGGAACAATTTTGGCCAGCATTTGAGGGTCAAGCCCAGCAGGTGAAATTAGGGAAACATCCTGTATGGTAGGGAAAGCGTAGATAACGCGCTTTTCCAGTCCTGGATGTGCACGATTGCTCAATGTAGTTAACACCCAGCGCTCTTCAGCATTTTGGAGAATATAGTACTGGGAATGGCGTAATTTCTTAGCGATCACAATCAATGCAGGAGCAATTGCTGAAACGAGATGTGGTGTTATGCCATCGCGGGGTGCATTATTAATCAGCAATTGAACTTGTGTTTTTAAATCCATAATGACTTGTAAACGGCTCGGTGGGTAATGGCAAAAGCATCTATCAAATTGTGAACTATCCCATCACAGTTGGGAACTCCGATAGCTACGGCTGGCTTAAGCCATACATAAGCACATCCTAATTACGGGAAAAATTTAAACAGCCAACACCCACAGTCATCAGATGTTTTACTTAAGTATTTTAGGGTCTTTCGAAAACCGAGACTATGAATTCAGTCGCAACTGCAACAATTCCAAGCAAAAAAGTTACCACCCCAACCGTTCAGGGAGACAATTCTATCGGCGTGGAAGGGACATTCCAAGTCCTATATCAGGAGCTTCAGGAATCAACTAAAGCTTCCCCGCAGAATTGCCATGATGTAGCCACAAGAATTACCACCGAAGTATACCGGATTTGCCAAGAGAGTAAACGTATCCAGGCTTCCGGCGACGTGCAAAGCTCGGCCATTTCCCTAGCCAGACATCGCCTGCAACAGTGTCTGAGATACTATCTCTTGGGTTCTAGTCGGGGTAGGGTAGAGTTACACAGTACTCTGAGTGCAATTATTTATCGCTACATCAATCCTCCTCAAAGACAGTTGAGCTATCAAGGACGACTGACCATTATTGAAGATTTTCTGCAGGGTTTTTATCTGGAAGCGTTAAATGCTTTCCGCAGGGAAAACCAGATGGTCTCCACTTATCGTCCCCAAACTCTCCTGGAATTGGCAGAATACATGGCGTTTATTGAACGCTATGGTAAGCGGCGAATTCCCTTACCAGGACGACAGCAGCAGCTGATCATCCTGCGAGCTCAAACGTTTTCCCAACAGCAACCCCAGGAAACCAATGTAGATATCGAACAAGCTGCAGAAGGTAGTTCCAATGACAACGATGGTTCTTGGGAAGAACCAGCAGTACAGCAATTACGTTCAGCAATGGCTATGCAAGCAGAACCAGAACCTGAAGAAGATACTCTGCGTTCGGTTGTGATTACAGAATTAATGGATTATCTCGAACAACGACAACAATCTGATTGTGCTGATTACTTCTGTCTTCGTCTTCAGGATTTATCAACTCAGGAAATTGAGTCTATTTTGGGTTTAACTCCCCGTCAACGCGACTACTTACAGCAACGCTTTAAATATCATCTGATTCGGTTTGCCTTATTACACCGTTGGGAATTAGTTCATGAGTGGTTAGAAGCCTCACTCCACACTAATTTGGGTTTAACTCCCCAGCAATGGCACAACTATACAGAATTATTGGATGACAAACACAGAGCGTTACTGAAATTGAAACAACTTGGACAGCCAGATGAGAAAATTGCTAAAACTCTAGGTTTGTCAACAGCCCAACTACAAAAACGGTGGTTTAAAATTTTGGAACAAGCATGGGAAATTCGTAACTCCCTAGTATCCGGATCAAGTGCATCTACTCATGAATAGTGACTCAGAATCCTTACAATCCGATTTACTCCATTGGTGGTTGGCTAATAAAACTAACACTAACGGGCTTAAACTGTTAAAGTGTAAGGAAATTGACGGGGTAGACGACCTTCTCAATGAGGTGGCTGCTTTCACAAGCTGTGACCTAGAATTGGGAAGAATGCCCCAAACCTTTCAATTGGGAGAAATTCCTACTGTGCAAGAACGTTTCCAATCTGTCCTCAAGCGTCGGCTACAAATCCAAGCTCAAGAGCAGCCTCCTTTATTCCCCTGGGAGTCTCAATTAGTTGATTACCCAGATTTTGTGGAAGAGCGATCGCTCGCATTAAGTTCTAACTGGGGATGGATACCACAGCAGTCAAAGCTGAATCTGCCTATACCCCTACCAGATAAAGTTTTCCAACAATTATTGGCAAGATGTCAGGGGTTGATTACATCTTCGCTACCTCTAGGGGCAAAACTAGTTCAGGTAGTTGAGAGCTTTTTCCCCCATGAGTCACAGACGATTAATGATTTAGCTGGATTAGTGCTCAGAAGCACCTATCGGTCTGTGAACACTCTGGATACAATTCCCCAGATCCAGAATAATTACTCAGATTTACAACCTCGTCAGCAGATGGCATTGTCATTACTTGCAGCTAAACAACTGCTAGATAACTTGACTTTACCAGTGTCTTTAGCCAATCCAGTGGTAGAAAGACAATGGTTAACCAGCGCCGGAACCCTGAGTTTGAGGGTAGAATACTATTCTCAGGATCATCTGGTGAAATTGAGAGTTAATTGTGATTTACCCGCTCCTGGAATTTTGAAACTACAAGGAAATGGTAAGCAGGCAATAGCCAGTGCTGCTACTCCCGGAGAGTTGAGCATAGAATTACACATTGAACAACTAGTTACAAGCTATACGCTAGAAGTTGATTTTCCAGAACTAGACCAGCAGCCTTTAATGTTTGTGATTGGTTCGGGCACTTAGTTGAAATCACCAATGCTAGTGTTGTCACCTAATTAGTAATTCACGTATCAAATATTACTTTTCTGTTGAAACTTCTCCTTCAGTCACAATTAGTCACAATCGATCATTAGGGTTTCTACTTTATTAACCAGTGGTAATTAATTGCTTTACGCAAACTGCATTGAAAACTACACAGGTTTAACCTCCGCAAACGGATGTAGCTTACCTTGGGGGAGTTCCTTTGTTTTTAACACAAACTGGCATAAAACATCATGGAGAATCAAGGTAGTCATACCAATTTGTAATTACAAAAGCCAGTTTCAATCGGGTTTTCCACATGATTGTGTCTGTGGCATTTTCCTGAGCTTGGTGTGAGTTGCTGTGCGAAAGATTGTTTTTATAGCATCATTTGTAGTATTCCTTTAGTGATATTCTCAATGTTTAACTTATCCACTAGCAACCCGGTTTAGCTTCTACCTATAGGCGGTTACTGGCGGCAAAATGTCCACAGACCAACGTCAACATCAGCAAAAAATATAATTTCCTTGAGATGACGAGTGGCTGTAGAACCTTGTTGTGTAAGTAATCTGTTCAAACCTCAAATAGGCATCTTAGATATTGAAGCTGAGTCAAATCAGCACTTCGTGCTAGATATGCCAGGAATAAGGGACTTTTGCAATTAATTACCGTTAAATACGCTCATTCTGCAATTAAACCCTGTTTTTTGAGCTTAGTTAAGGCATTTTCTGCAGACCGTTTTTTAGCCTCCTTTTTACCACGAGCTTTTCCTTCTCCGTAAAGCTGTTCACCAACAAAAACCTGGGCAAAATATTCCGGAGCATGATCTTGTCCTCCGATGCGTTCCGTGATATAATGGGGTAGGATAGACTCAAAGTTAGCCTGTACCCATTCCTGGAAGCGGTTCCTAGAATCGACATTAGAACGGACTTGAATAATTTCTTCAGGCACAGATTTAAATAAATCTAAAATAATCGGGCGGATTTTCTCAATATTGCCATCGCAATCTAAATAATAAGCTCCAACAACTGATTCAAAAGTGCTACTTAATAAATTGGGACTTTTAAGTCCTCCATCCTGAATCGCTCCTTTTCCCAGGCGCATTAAGGATTCTAAACCAACTTCAATGGCAAATTTAGCGAGTTGCTTCTCGTCCACTAGTGCCGATCTTCGGCGAGTCATTTCATCTTCTGCCATCTCTCGATAGCGAGTATCGAGATAGAGATACTCTCCACTGAGAAAAGTCAGCAGAGCATCGCCTAAAAACTCTAAGCGCTCATTATCCTTTTCACCAGGATTTTCGTTGACATAGGAACGGTGAGTTAACGCCTGACGTAAAAGTTTTCCGTTGTTAAATTTTAATAATTCATGCATTTGTGTTTCATCTCTGAACTCTTGTGAACGACTTAGTTAGATTGTTTGTTGAGATTTTGCATATCTCCTGGGGAATATTTTTAGTATATTTAGGTATTTATTAGCCAAAAAAATGATTTGTCATTTAAAAACTCAGGCTGGCTAGACATAAAGCGTTGTAACTCGTGTTTTTTGACGATAATATGGGGATAATTACCTTACCAGCTTGTAACACCACATTTGGTGTGAATTTTTTTATGGAAATACAATTAATTAACATTGGTTTCGGTAACATCGTGTCTGCCAACCGAGTAGTTGCCATTGTTAGTCCGGAGTCTGCCCCGATTAAACGGATCATTACCGATGCACGGGATAGAGGTCAACTAGTAGATGCAACTTATGGTCGTCGAACCAGGGCTGTAATTATTACTGATTCCAGCCACGTGATTCTTTCGGCAATTCAACCGGAAACCGTAGCGAATCGATTTGTGATTTCTCGAGATCATCATGCTGTAGATAACTGATTTCATATAGGTCAATAACCCTACAGCTATCTGCCCCCTATCCGCAGTACCATATTAATTAGAAAAGTTTTCTGTCACTCATGTGCTACAAATTTGTTGATCACAAGTTCCTCATCTCACAAAAACACAGCTAATGACCCATAAATAGTGTCTTTGTTTAGTGATCCCACAGGAGTTCCGTTAAACCCGCAAGTTAAGAGTGAGCCGAATTGCCGCAGGAGTTGAATTTACTTGAAGTCTGCTCTCGTGAGTCAGGTTGGGAAAAATAGTTACTAATTCTTACTGAGGGTAGCTCTAGGAATAGCAGTGTAGTTAACTAGACATAAAATAATAATAGCAACGTACATTCCACACAAATGCGCGGTGAGACCGTTAATAATTAATTCAGAGTTTGAACGGATGAAGCAAGTTTTACCTATCCAGACTGGTTCTAAAACCAAAGAAAGCCGTTTTCTAGGCAGGCTAATTGTTTTAACTGGCCCAAGTGGGGTTGGTAAAGGCACTTTACTGCACGCGCTCTTAAAACGTCATCCGGAACTTTACTATTCTGTATCCGTGACGACTCGTTCTCCCCGTCTAGGAGAAATTAACGGTGAGAATTATTACTTTATTAGCCGCACTAAGTTTGAACAATTAGTTTCCCAAGGTGAATTCTTGGAGTGGGCAGAATTTGCCGGTAATTATTACGGTACTCCTCGCGAAGCTGTGCTGAACCAAGTTCACTCTGGTAAATTGGTGGTACTGGAAATTGAACTTAAAGGCGCAAGACAAATCCGTGCTTCCTTCCCCAGCGCCCTGAGCATTTTTGTTTTACCGCCTTCTTTGAAGGAGTTGGAGAATCGGATACGTGGTCGAGGCCAAGATTCTGAGGAGGCGATCGCGCTTCGTCTGCGCCGGGCTGAAGAAGAAATTCAAGCCGCAGGGGAGTTTGACGTTCAAATTGTGAATGACGATTTAGAAAATGCTCTTAAGGACATAGAAGTCAAGTTATTTGATTGAAGTGATCGTCCTAAGCTGAAAAAATCTACAGTTAGCAATGGCAATTTAAATATACCTAGGAAAGTAATCCCAAACTTTCTGGATGGGATAGAGGGACTACCAGTGCCTATAGTTTTAAAACTTTGGACTAAGGCTACCAACGCAAAACACTAGATTTATTTAGTATTTTATGAACGGTTATTGCCCTCCTGGATGATTTTTGCTAAAAATGGGACATCAGGCATGGGTAATAGCAAAACATAATTAATCATTAGCGATTACCAATGCCCAATGCCTGATTATGAAAAAATCTTAACCCAATAGACCTTGAATAAGTGCCAAATTGCTAGTTAAGAAATAAGCGACTACTGCACCGCCAATTCCACCGATTAAGAAAGAACTAGCAAAATTATTCCAGCTTTCTTTGGAGTTGAAAGCATCTACGGGTGGGTTGGGGACAGTGACACTGGCCATTGCCTTAGCAGGATTGGTATTGGCATATAGAGATAGGCAGGCTGTGAGAATCACAACCAAGCCAATAGCTCCCAGTAATCCAGCTAAGTTAGCATTAGATGCATCACGTAGAGGACCCAATTTAGCGAAAGGTCCAAATAGCAAGTAACCATGAGCCATGCCCACTTCTAGACCACGTCTTGAAGGATTGAGACCTTGACGATAGGCGGGTAAATTATTAATGAACCACTTCACCAAGGGAGAAGAATTAATCGGTGTTTCGAGGTTTCCTTGCTGAGGATCACGTCCTGCGGGAGACACTACCTCGCTATTTCTGGGATCGCTGGGGCGATTTTTCGATGAATTTACTGCTTGCGCCATATTGTGTATTCGCCTTTAAATTAGAATGATGGCATTGTTATATTATTAATAATAATTGTGGGTAAATATGTTTTTTGGGTCTTTAGTTTAAAAAAATTAATTTATCTGCTGTTCTTCAGATCAGATAATCGCCAGATGATCTGAGCCAATATTCCTGTTAATTCGGGTGATGCCTGAGCCTAATATTGTGTGGAGCAATTGCACCACACAATATTACGACTAAAACTCTACTTTTTACTTATGGTAGTGGGTGGAAAAGTAGGTCAGGAAAAAAGCGGTTAAATTCAATTAAAATTCCGGCGGTAATGGTTAGCCAGATGGTAGCTGCTACTGGAGCGGTAGAAAGAAAAGTGATGAAGTAGGAGGATTGCTCGCCTTTGTCTGCCATGAATTTAGTCTCCAAAAGAGATGAATTGAGTGAGGGATAATTAACGGGGAGAAACAGTAATTTCTGAATCTTTAGCGGTTAACTCACCCGATAGGAATTCTTTAATCGCTGCTGCGGGCCAAGCAAAGCCTGTGGTGATAATGGGTAGTGCTAAACCCATATCAATTTGGATTTCTTTGGCTTCGGTGTCTGATAACTTTTTGATGGCTTGGAGGTAAGCACGGCCTACCCAGCCGATCCAACCGGCAATATACAAAAAGAGAATGCTGGGGATGAGGAAGTCACCAGCCCGATCGAGGCGACCGTCAACAATCAAGTGAGGGTAACCTTCAGGTCCACAGAGTGCCTGAGAATAACGCTCAAAGCGCTTTCTGCCTGATTCGGGATCTGCGGTGGTGTTCCGGGCATTTTTTGCTAGCTCTTGAAATGCGGGAGAGTCTTTACAAGGTACCAGGTTAGCCCCCAGCGCTTGGGCGGGAGGGGCAAAATTGGACCAAAGACAAATCGCTAAAATCAAAGCAAACAATCGTCTCATGAGTTGTTTCCTTTTATTACAAAACAAAAAGTTCTTGTACAAAACGAAGCGGCTTGTACAGTTGTTTATTTGCATAACTAGCAAGTCATCATACTCTTGGGCGGGAACAGAGTAAAGTTTAAGTAAATAAAAGTTAAAGCTTCTCCAACAAATCGTTACTTAACATAACCTGACAATGGCAACTGTTTTAGCAATAGAAACCAGCTGCGATGAAACTGCCGTGGCAATTGTAAACAATCGTCAAGTTTATAGCAGTGTGGTAGCTTCCCAAATTCTAGTTCACAGTGAATATGGTGGGGTAGTACCAGAGGTGGCATCCCGTCAACATCTAGAAACAATCAATCAGGCGATCGCACAGGCTTTAGAGCAAGCCCAACTAGACTGGGATCAAATAGATGGCATTGCCGCCACCTGTGCTCCTGGACTTGTAGGAGCACTCTTGGTAGGGTTGACTGCTGCTAAAACTTTAGCAATGTTACATAACAAGCCATTCTTGGGAGTGCATCACCTCGAAGGCCACATTTACGCAACTTATTTGAGTGAGCCTAGTTTAGATCCCCCATTTCTTAGCTTACTAGTTTCTGGTGGACATACAAGCTTGATTTACGTTAAGGATTGTGGTGTTTACGAAACCCTGGGTGAAACTCGCGATGATGCCGCAGGTGAAGCTTTTGATAAAGTAGCACGGTTATTACAACTGGGTTATCCTGGTGGACCTCTCATTGATAAATTAGCACAAACGGGAAATCCCCGCGCCTTTACTTTGCCAGAAGGTAAAGTTTCTTTACCAGGTGGGGGATATCATCGCTATGACAGCAGTTTTAGTGGGTTAAAGACGGCGGTACTGCGATTGGTTCAGCAATTAGAGAAAGATGAAAAACAATTACCAGTCAGTGATTTAGCGGCTAGCTTTCAGGAGACAGTGGCGCGATCGCTGACCAAAAGAGCGATCGCCTGCGCCCTCGACTATAATCTCAATACCATTGCCGTTGGTGGAGGGGTAGCAGCTAACAGCAGCCTGAGAAAAACCTTACAGGTAGCTGCCGGCGAGCATAACCTGCGTGTCCTGTTCCCACCCCTGAAATACTGCACCGATAACGCTGCGATGATTGCCAGCGCTGGGTCTCATCACCTATCCCTTGGTCATACATCACCCTTGACTTTAGGTGTTCAGTCCAGGTTACCACTCACCCAGGTCATGAAGTTGTATAGTTGATAATTCAGCTATACAACTTCATCAAATCATCTGCGACAAAGACCTGTGCTTAGGGGGAGCAAATCCTCTCAATAACTTGTCTGGTTGATAGATAGGGTAGCGCAGCAATGGAAAAAATCCCACGGACTGCTAGCCGTGGGATTGTCCCATGGAAAATTGTTTGACTATTGACCAGATATGATCAGCAACTGCATCCGGCTGTTCTAACATTGCCAAGTGACCACAATCGGGAATTTCAATCACATTGTCACCAGTATATTTAAAAAGCCGATGAAAACTAGCTAAATGGCGAACGTACTTGGGTTCCATTACTTTGTCATCAGTACCAGCCAGGAAATAAACTGGCTGCTGCAACTGAGACACTAGTTGAGGTAAACGGTTAATTTCTTCCTCGGTTGTAAAGTCTAGTAATGCTCCTAGCGCAGCTTCTGGGTCAGCCATGACAAAATCTACCACACGCTGACGCGCCCAATAACGGTCTAAAGGACGAGCGACACTTGCTCTAGTAAATAACAAATCAATTAAAGGGATATGAGAAAGCCAGCGCGGACGGACTTGCAAGAATCTTTGACCTGCTGAACGAAACTGCTCAAAGGACTCTTTGAGATAAATACCACCACCGGCGTTGACACATATAACTCCTTTAACACATTCAGGCATTTGAGCAGCAGCCCACAGGGCAATTGTGCCTCCCAAGGAATGCCCAATTAGCCAAGCACTAGTAATATTCATCTGTTCTAGAAGAGCAGCTAAATCCTGAGCATAAACAGCAGGGGTATAAACAGAATCAAGGGACAAACTCGACTCATCAATTGAGTTAGAAGTCAAGTTTACAGAAGTTGGTGTTTGAGTCAAATCTGGTTCCGGCTGGGATTTAGATTCACCAAAACCTCGCAAATCATAAGAAAGGCACTGCAAGCCAACTGATAGGCGAGAAATGACAGGTTGCCAATACCCACGGCTATTGAGCCAACCGTGGATAAAGACTAAAGCATGGGGACAGGAAGTAGGAGCCGTGAGCTCGTATGCGTGTGGAACGCCCAAGATTTCAATGGTTGCCATACCTAATATCGTACCGCCAGCAACGGGTGCGATTGACGTACTTGCCCGTATTAACAACGGGGTATTATGGGGTTAAACAGCAATAATAACAGGTACAGCCTGTCTGATCTGGTCTCAACCACCGGATAACACCTAACGCGGTATATGTTTCTTTGGGATTAGTACATTTTGGTAACAAACTTGTCTATTATAGCATTGAATAGCCCAAGAAATGCCGCCGGTTGGGGATATTACGCGCATCAATCAGCGCGGCGTTCCACCAGTAGTAATCATGTACCAATCTCCCATCCCTAAGCCATCTTAGAGAATTCAACTGAGATTACCCAGTTTTTGGGAAATTACTCCTGGACTGCAAAACAAAATGCTAAACTGGTAAATGATTGGTGTGAAACACGCTATAAAAAGCCGTTGCCATCAAAAATCCCGGAAACATCTAAAGAAATTTAAGTGAGAGGGATATTTAGGGTTTCAGCTTTCTAGAACGTGAATCAACACTCCTGTGAAAGTGGAAGCCAATTAAGTTACACTACCCGAACCACGTTGGCATGGGTTTTTGGAAAACTTGGTTTAATAGTCCTGAGTCTATAGCGACAAGTAAAACTAACTCTTTCGAGGAACGTACACTGTCTGTGGCGAGCGAATCTAGCCCCAATGGCGAGAGCGTTGCTTATCAGAAGGAGACTCGTATTGTTTTTAGTACGGAGCGAAATATTGACCTCTATGAACTAGAGGAACTTTGTGATGCAGTTGGTTGGTCGCGTCGTCCTTTAAGAAAAGTCAAAAAAGCCATTGAGCATAGTTTTCTCGTAGCGTCTATGTGGCAAGTGCGAGGAAACCAGAAACGGCTCATTGGTTTCGCTCGTGCTACCTCTGACCATGCTTTTAATGCGACTATTTGGGATGTGGTAGTTCACCCCGACTTTCAAGGGAAAGGACTGGGTAAAGCCCTGATGAAATACGTACTCAAAAAACTCAGAAGTGAAGAAATTAGCAATGTTACTCTATTTGCCGATCCTCATGTTCTAGATTTTTATCGCGGTATGGGTTTTATGTCAGACCCAGAAGGCATTAAAGGTATGTTCTGGTATCCGCAGTGATTGTCAGCCAAGGTTAGGCAGTTTCTCCCAAAAAACGCGCACATTGCCCCTAGTTTCTAACTATGGGGGTGTAGTGCGCTAGGAACTTCAGTCGCAGTCCTAAAAATAAATTTGACAAATATTAGCTTTAATGTATAATAAATTGTGGTAGCTATATGCATAACTTGCAGCCGTGGGGCACACGGTCAAGATGCTTGCTGTTAGCGGAGCGGCGCGTTAGCGCGAGTAAATTCATTGGAGTCCCCGTGAAGCAAGAATCCCCTGGCTTCTAGCCGTGGGGAGTGTCAAAGGGGATGGAGTTTTACGGGTGCTAAAATCAAGATGAAATTGGTTAGCCAAAATCAGTTAAACGTGCTATTATGATATAATGTTAATGTCGAGGTGATAAACTATCATTTGGGACGCAGTTCCAAAGACTTAACCTGTTTAACTATAATTAAACCAGCGTGTATGTTGGTTTTACAAATTATAGAAGGCATTGACACTAATCGATCCGGGATGTAGCGCAGCTTGGTAGCGCGCCTGCTTTGGGAGCAGGATGTCGCAGGTTCAAATCCTGTCATCCCGATTTTAATTTATAATTGGCAGGGTATGAATTTAATAGACATGGATCCAGATTATCTAAGTCTTGCGTGAAAAGTTGAGATAAAAGCGCCTTAGGCTGGAACGATTAATCATCTCATGTCGTCAAGTAGATTTAAGCAAGCCAATTACAAGGCATTGAGCATTTCAACTGTGGGGGGGAGGTTTCCCCGTCTTAAGAGCAAACTAAACAAGATTAACAACAATTGTGCATTAAATACCCAGGCAACCTGGAGAAAAACACCATGCGATCGCCTATTACCAGAGAACTTATTCTGGGTGAGGAAATGGCGGTTGTTGAGAATTAATTGTTAGGATTGAACCGCAAAAACAAATTTTTCAGATTTTCCGCCGGATGAGAATATAACTAAAACTAGTTATTCTAGTCCTCATACCAGCATTTCTGTGTCTTATTTAACTATTGATGTGAGGAGATATTATGAAAGCATTAGTTCGCTGGGGCGCAACATTGGGCTTGCTGGGAAGTACTTTACTGGGATCGGTTTTTGTGGGTAATTTGCCCGTACTGGCTTTGTCAGAACAGCAAATAAAAGAGAAATTAGATGCTGTACCTGTATATCTAATTACTAATGATCAGGGTGCTCCACTGAGTCGCCCGTTATCGGACAGTGAAACAACTGGTGCGTCGGTGACTGGTGTTTATATGAGTCGGCAGGAAGCTCAAACTTTTATTAAGGAACTACAGGGCGTACCGGGTAAAGATCCGAAAATGGAAAAAATGGTGAACAGCCTACAAGTAACAGCAGTGCCTCTAGGTGTGATTTATCAAGAATTGCAACAAAGTAAAAATCAGTCAGAACGCCTTATATTTGCCTTTAAACCGGTAGAGGGGGAAATTAAGGGAGCAATGGAATTACTGCGTCAAAGTGGTCAAAAAGTAACCCAGTTTCCTAGCGTGCCGATTTTTGCGGTGAGATTTTCACCAAATCAGGGTTATGTGCCCATTCAGTTCAAATCTGATAATAATCAAGAATTGATTCCTTTGTTTTTAAGCAAGCAAGATGCCCAAGGCTTATTAAATCAAGTGAAGCCGAAGTTTCCCCAAGCGGATATTCAGGTCATAGATATAGACGGGGTAATTAAAACTTTACAGGATAAAGATGATCCTTGGCTTAACCAAGTTGTTCTCGTACCATCTCAAGAATCTCGAGAATATATCAACACTTTGCCTAGACAGGGTAGTAATAATTCAGGGACAGCTAGACCTCAGCAACGTTAAGGAATGACAGACAAATGTGATGGGGTAGTTTCCGGTTTACGGCTTTGGGAGTGGCGTAACAGAGCGATCGCCCAAGCCGTCGCTCATGACATTTCCCCCGCCGAAGTAGATTGGTTACTTCTGGAAGTAGGGGATTTAGACCGCTTGGGGCTGCGTTTAGAATCTTTTAAACAGAGGGCTGACATTCCCATGTCCTTACCTTTAGAAAACTTAGAGCAGTTATGGGAAAGGCGATTAAATGAACACCTGCCAGTACAGTATATTGCCGGAGTAACCCCTTGGCGAAATTTTAAAATCGCCGTGTCAAATGCAGTTTTAATTCCCAGACCGGAAACTGAATATTTAATTGATCTAGCTGTGGCGGCTGGGAATAACGGTAGCGCCGCCCCATTGCTCAGTTCCGGACATTGGGCAGACTTAGGTACTGGTAGCGGTGCGATCGCCTTAGGTTTAGCAGATGCTTTACCAAAAGCAACAATTCATGCAGTGGATTACAGCCCGGAAGCATTAAAAATTGCCCAGTCAAATGCTTGTAATTTAGGTTTTGACTACCGGATTAAATTTTATCAGGGTTGTTGGTGGGAGCCGCTAACAGCCCTCAAAGGACAGTTTAGCGGTATGGTATCCAACCCACCTTATATTCCCACTACTACTGTGGCTACCTTGCAACCAGAAGTAGTCAACCATGAACCACATCTAGCTTTAGATGGTGGTACTGATGGCTTAGATTGTATTCGCCAGTTAATAGAAATTTCTCCGGACTATTTGCGCCCTGGTGGTGTATGGCTAATTGAGATGATGGCGGGACAAGCGGATACTGTACAGAGACTTTTACAGCAACAAGGTAGCTACTCCAATATTCAAATTTACCAGGACTTAGCAGGTATTGAAAGATTTGCGGTAGCTTCTATAAGTGGCTAGTCGTGAAATAATTGTTAATTCAACTGTGTTCAATCTGACAAATGACTCAAGTTTCTTTAGTTGACTTAATAACCGGCGCACGTGCTGGCTTATTGGTCAGTTTTCCCACAGATACAGTACCCGCACTGGCGACTTTACCAGAGCAAGCACCATTGATTTTTGATGCGAAACGGCGCAGTCAAGATAAACCTTTGATTTTGATGGGAGCTAGTGCGAAGGATTTATGGCCTTATGTCCAAGGTAATGAAAATGAGTGGAAAATTTGGCAAGAGGTGGCAAGTAGATATTGGCCGGGAGGATTAACATTAGTATTACCAGCTAGCGATCGCGTCCCAAAACAGATGAATCCTCATGACCCTAATACAATTGGTATTCGAGTCCCTGATAGTGCGATCGCTCAAACCATTTTGGCGCAAACAGGCCCCCTTGCCACCACCAGCGCTAATTTTTCAGGTCAACCACCCTTACAAGACTTAGCAGAAATTGCTGATCAGTTCCCTGAAGTTCTGACTCTGGAATCAACTCAAGGTCGTGCTGAAGTTTCTGGAATTGGTGTACCTTCCACTGTGTGTAAGTGGACTGGTAATAATTGGCAAATCTTACGCCAAGGTACGGTTAAATTAAGTTTTGAGAATAATTGTTAAATAATGGTCAATTGGATATATTTAGGTGTAGGAGTATTACTGGGGTTGGGTATTCGGGAAGTATTTAGTCGGTTATCGCCAGTCATCTCTCCACAGCAGGCGCAAATTACAGCAGCACAGATCAAGCAAACAGAATTAGCTTACCAAATGGCGCGGGAAATGAGCCTGTTTAAAGGGGGATTTTTAGCCCGGACTACCCATGAATTGCGATCGCCCCTAAATGGTTTAATTGGCTTACATCAGTTAATTTTGTCCGATTTGTGTGAAAATCCAGAAGAGGAGCGAGAATTTATTGCTCAAGCCCACGAAAGAGCGCTGAAACTACTACACCTAATTGATGAAATTCTGAACATAGCCAGAACAGAACATGGGACTAATAAATTAGATATTCAACCCCACTGCTTGGCTAGGATTTTACAGGAAGTTAATAATTTAACTTATATGGTGGCAGCAAATCGCAATTTATCCTTGCGTGTTGTGCTTCCAGACCCAGAAATTTATGTTTTGGCAGATTACCGCTGGCTCCGCCAAATATTGGTCAATTTAGTAGACACTGCGATTAATCAAATGGAATTTGGTAGTATCCGTCTTTCTAGTAGTTTCTCGCCTACTAATAATAGGCTGGAGATTTTCCTGGATATCCCGAGCCATGCTGTCACTACCAGTGAGTCCATAGAACTGATGAAATTAGGAGTCGATAGTGCTGAGAATAATCAAGCTCATACAATTCTTTCCCCAGGAATGAAGATGTTATTAAACCAGAGTCTCTTGGAGATGATGGGAGGAAAATTAGAAATTGTTTCTTGTCCAAGCACTCCAGAAACAAATCAAGAATTAACTAGGTTACAAATTTCTATCCCCCCAGTGATTCCTGAAGCTGAACTTCAGTGATCGGGAGAGTTTCAATATTTGGTTGGTGATATAGTACCATTGTGGTGCTGACATTGGACTGAAAACCAATTTTTTCGTAAAACTCCTGTTGATGAGTAGTCATTAAGTATACTCGCTCAACCCTTCTGACCCGGGGATGACTTAAAACGGTTTCTACCAATTTACGCCCCAGACCAGTACCGCGATAATCTGGGTGAATCACCACATCCCAGATAGTAGCACGATAGATACCGTCAGAAGTCGCCCTGGCAAAGCCAATCAGCTGCTCTCCATCGCAAATACTGATCACCGGGTCGCTATTAGCGATCGCTATACTTAAATCCTCAATAGTACGTCCTTTTGCCCAAAAAGCGGCAAGATTAAATAATTCTTGAAGTTGGTAAAGGTTGATTTCTGACTGGCGATATTCCCTAAATTGAATTTGAGGATAGTTCATGTTTTGCACCCCAAGGCAGTATCATTATTTGGATGAACTCATATTGTCCTAGAAAGTTTCCGATACGTACATCTATATGCAACTATGTTCAAGTTTAATTATCATTATTTAATGACAAATCCACTTCCACAGAGGATGAGTGGGTCCTTGCTGTCTGATTTTCAAAACTTGTTTTTCTAGGCGTTGTTTTTCGCGTTCTGGTAATCCCAGGAGAATACTTCGGCTTTGCCAAACTATAGTAGAAACGGTAGTACCGATACAAACGGCTAAACCGAGGCTAGATAGTGGATGATAAAACAGCCCGTATCTTAGAGAAACCCAGGTAAAGTATTGTTGTAATATGACTATTTCTGACCGTAAATTCCACAGAGTGAAAGGTGCAATGGTCAGCCATAAACAGGCGACAAAAAACCATCTCCCGTATACATTCACCTGATGTAGCCTTTCTACTTGTTGGTTAAAGGATGAGTTAATACCATTGGCATTTTTATTATTTATTGATGGTTCTTCGAGTTGATCCATGGGAGAATAAACAACCGGTTCCAAATTAATCAAAGGCTTGTTGTTCGGGTAATGAGGAATTATGCACAGGCGGATTGGGATTTACTATGGTTCAAATAAGAATAATTAACCACCGATAAACCACTGATTTTAATGTGTTGATGTTGGTTATTTTAAGCTAATATACACTCAATTTAACCTGATTAAGCTCTGGTTTGTATAAGCAATATTTCCCACCGCCTGGTATTCCCTTAAGCTCATTCTAACCATCCTGGGAGTGAGTAGATGTATCAATGGACTCAGCACTGACTAAAATAGGATATTTCTGTGTGCGTTCTCGCCACCAAGTCAACAGAGTACTGGCGACAAAAATACTGGAATAAGACCCTATAGCAAAGCCAATAATTAATGCTAGGGCGAAGTATCTGAGTGTTTCTCCGCCAAAGACAAAGATGGCGATGACTGACAGCAAGGTTGTTAAGGTAGTATTGATTGATCTTCCTAATGTTTGGTTGACAGCATCATCCACAACCTCGACAATTGGCTGCTGGGGATTGACCTTAATAGTTTCCCGAATGCGATCATAAATCACTACTGTATCGTTGACAGAGAAACCGATAATTGTCAGCAGTGCCACAATAAACAGACTATCCACTTCTAGGTTGAGCAGTAAGCCGAAAATTGAAAAAAGCCCTGCAGTAATCAAGACATCGTGCAAAAGCGCCACAATTGCAAATAAGGCGTAGTCCAACTGGAAGCGGAAGGTCAAGTAAATAATAATGCCCATAAAAGAAACTATGAGGGCGATGATACCAGAGCGAAATAATTCTGCTCCCAAGGTAGGGCCAACAGTGTCAATTTGGTTTTGTTGCGGGTCAAAGATACCAATTTTATCACTTAAAGCAGTTTGTAAATTGGTGCGCTGATCAACATCTAAGTCCTTGGTGCGAATTGATATGCCATTGTCTCCCACTATTTGGATGCTGCTATCGCCCAAACCCTGGGCTTGTGCTACTTCTCGGACTGTGGTTATATTTATTGGTTGATCGCAGTTACCCAGTTGTGTACAGTCACGTTCTAACTGTAAGCGCGTACCACCGATGAAATCTAAGCCGGGGCGTAGGGGCGCGCGAATTTGGGGGTTTTGCCACGAAATCGCCATTGAGATCAAACTAATCAGAATAAAGGCACTAGAAATGCTCCACCATAGCGATCGCGATTTGTTAATATTCAATTTCATTTAGCCACCTCTGGCTTATTTAATGCTGGTAGGTTAGGACAGAAAAGCTCTCGCTTATTTTTCACAGCCGGACTAGTAACTGCTAAAAACATGAGTGTGCGGCTACAAGTGATTGCGGTAAACATACTCATGGCTACACCCAAGGCTAAGGTGAGAGCAAAGCCTCTGACTAATCCGGAACCAAACCAAAACAAAGCAGCACAAGCAATCCATGTAGTGACGTTGCTGTCTAAAATACTGGAAAATGCTCGGTAAAAACCAGATTCTACAGAACGATACAAAGATTTACCCGCTCGCAATTCTTCCCGTGTACGCTCAAAGATTAGCACATTGGCATCAACTGCCATGCCAATACTGAGGATAAAACCAGCAATTCCCGGTAAAGTCAGGGTAACCCCCAACAGAGCAAAACTCGCCCATGTTAGTAGAGAGTAGATGACTAATGAGATATCGGCAATCAATCCTGGTAGGCGGTAGTAAAATACCATAAATATTAATACTAAGATTAGACCGCCAATACCAGCATAAATGCTGCTTTGAATACTGTCTTTACCCAAGGTAGCGCCTACGGTCCGTCTTTCGGCGATTTCCACGGGTACAGGTAAAGCACCGCCACGCAACTGCACGCCCAAGTCATTGGCTTCTTGGGGGGTAAATGTACCTGTAATCACTGCAGCACCGCCGGTAATTCCTGTACCAGCAAATTCTACCCCCACTACAGGAGCGCTGATTAATTCATTATCTAAAAAAATCCCAATGCTCCGCCCGGTACCGGCAAGGTTTTTAGTGAGATTGGCAAACAGTTCACCACCTTTAGTATCAAAGCGAATGGCAACATTCCAATTACTACCTTGAGTTGGTTCACCATAGGCATCTTGGAGATATTTACCGTCTAGTGGTGGTTCAGTGCTGTCAAACAATTCTCTGATGGCTTGATTATTTTTGGCTAATTCTTCTTGATTATTAATAATTGCGGCCTCATCGCCGCGGTTTCTTAACTCTTCTTGCTTGGCTCTGAGTTCAGTTCTGGATGCTTGAAAAGCAAAAAGTTGAGTTTCTGTACCAGGCTTTTGTTGTCGAAATTCTAACTGTGCTGTACCACCTAGCACTCGTTCTGCTTGCTGCGGGTCATTGACTCCTGGTAATTGTACCAGGATTTTGTCTGTGCCTACAGTTTGAATTACTGGCTCAGAAACCCCAAGACCATTAACTCGACCTTCCACAACTTTCTGAACCCCAGCCAAATCTCGTTCAGTAATTTCTCTCATCAGGAGTGCTGATTGCACCTGAATGGTTAACTGTGAACCGCCCCGTAAGTCTAACCCCAAAGGTACTGGAATTTTTACTATCACCGCAATAGCGGCCATGAGCAGCACGAAAATCAAAGCTAATAGCGATCGCTGTCTTTGCATACAATAACTCGCAACTGACAAAGGCTATAATAGCGTTCTTTGAACGAGTTTTGAATGGGTAGATGGGGGTGGTGGGGAGATGAGGTAGATTTTTCCTCATTCCCCAGTCTTGGGCTTTTAAACTCGCATAGCGACCATTTTTTCTACAGCTTCGACGATTTGTTCTGGCTGCACAATTGTTAACCGTTCCAAACTACCGTTATAGGGTGTGGGTATATCTTGGGAAGAAAGCCGCAGTACCGGCGCATCCAATTCATCAAACAAGCGGTCATTGATGGAGGCGGTTAATTCTGCACCAATACCCCCGGTTCTCATACACTCTTCCACGATAATAACTCGATGGGTTTTGCGTATGGATGCCCCAATAGTATCAAAATCCAAAGGCTTGAGTGATATTAGGTCTATTACTTCTGGATCATAACCTTGTTTTTCTAAAGTTTTCACGGCTTGCAATACATGATGGCGCATCCGTGAGTAAGTCAGTATTGTGACATCTTTGCCACGACGCACAACTTCTGCTTTATCCAGGGGTAGTAGATATTCTTCTTCTGGTAAATCTTCTTTTAAGTTGTAAAGTAGAACGTGTTCAAAGAACAACACCGGGTTATCGTCACGAATAGCCGATTTTAGTAGTCCTTTAGCGTTATAGGGTGTGGAGCAAGTAACAATTTTTAAGCCCGGAACCGCTTGGAAGTAAGCCTCTAGGCGTTGGGAATGTTCAGCCCCTAGCTGTCTACCTACACCGCCAGGACCGCGAATTACCATAGGGATTTTAAAGTTACCGCCGGAGGTGTAGCGTAGCATTCCAGCGTTGTTGGATATCTGGTTAAAGGCTAGGAGCAAAAAGCCCATATTCATACCTTCAATTATCGGTCTTAACCCAGTCATAGCTGCGCCGACCGCCATACCAGTAAAACTGTTTTCGGCGATGGGAGTATCGAGAATCCGTAGTTCGCCATACTTTTTGTATAGGTCTTTAGTGACTTTGTAGGAACCGCCGTAATGTCCTACATCTTCCCCAAGAACGAATACACTGGAATCACGGGCCATTTCTTCATCAATGGCTTCCCGCAGAGCGTTAAAAAATAGTGTTTCTGCCATTTAGACCTTATAGTCAGACTATTGTTTTAGAATCTTATCGTGCCACCGTAGCAAATATCGTGAGCGATCGCACTAGATTAGAGATTGATTTTTTGGGCAAAATAAATTAATTAAGTTGTATTATTTGTTATTTACTGCCTGTAATTGAGAAGTTTCTAAGCGGTTCATCCATTTTTCTAAATAGACGCGATTAGCAGTTTGTTCAGATGTATCTTCAGTATCCATAGAATAAGGCATTAGTCCCAAAATCGCTGCTGTGGTTACACAAAACATTGACTTTTGGAAGCTGATACAAATTTTGACTCGCAAATCATCCTCCCCTCGAAGACTGTGACGATAAATTGTGTGTAAATAATCCGGGAGATAATGACGCATATCCTGCATCAGCAAAGTGGGAGGAATACCAGAACCACCTATAGGTAAAGGGTCCGCATATAGTGCGCCATACTGAAATCGAGCTTGGTCTAGGGGAATTTGATATGCTTGGGCATTATATGACACTGTGCCATGAAAGGGAGTTCCCCGAAAGAATACTGCCTCTACATAAGGGATGGCTGTATCTGCTAGGAAGGTTAAACCCACAGATTTAGGAATGATGTCATAAACTTCCCCTCGGATTTTGACGGCGTAAGTAATAGGCTTTAACGCATCTGCAACCAAACCCGCTTTAATGTGGTCTACAACTTGGGGAATGGTTTTAATTTCTTTGTGGTCGTAGCGGTCTGATAAATTCAGGAAAATATCCGCCATTACCCGCCAAAATTGGCCTAAGCCACTATAGTAAGCCGACACACGCAACATTTCCGTTAAAAAATCCGGAAATAGTTGGTTAACGCCGATGATGGGATTGTTGGGGAATTTGGCTTGAATAACTGCTTGTGCTCTTTCTTCAAACTCTGGTGTATCTAAATATGCATCTAGACCACCTCCACCGTGCCACATCATGGCTTTCATGCAATATTCGGCATATTCAAAGTTAATTCTGTCATGCCACCAATGGCGAATTAGCTTGGGGAAAGAAATTTCCCCGTTAAAGTATTTAAAAAAGGGAAAAAATACTAGAAATTGATGTTCAGCAATATAAATGAGGTTTTTTGAATAGGCATCTAAAACCACGCCGTAGCTTTTCAGTATGCCCACAACTTCCATGACATTATCTGGACTATCAGGAAGTAATGTACCTCCGGTGAGTAGTCTTTGAATATACTCAGATAAAGGATGTGAGAAAGGTTTTTTTTCCATGCTTAACATTGCCATTTCTGCAAAAGTTACAGAGATTTAGAGATGGGGTATCGGGTATCGAAAATACTCTTACCCAGCCCTTAGTTACCAGTACCCTGATCTAAAGACACCGCAGGTACTACATTTTCGCTATTAACCATAGCTGTGATTGTGGGTTCACTCCAGCGCACTAACCAAGCTGGTTGTATACCAAAAATTACAATCAATATAGCTAGAATTACTGAAGGTATGCGATCGCTCCACAATACACGGGGCAAGTTGCTGACTTGTGGGGACAACCGCCCAAAAAAGGCGCGATTCATCAGAATTAAGAAGTAAACGGCAGTTAAGCCTGTACCAATCATAGATAAGAGCGTCTGCGCTGGAAAAACGGCAAAACTGCCCCGAAAAACGATAAATTCGGAAATAAAACCCACCATTCCCGGTACACCGGCGCTGGCCATCACACCCAAAACCATTAAGCTACCAATCAGGGGTAACCCTCGTTCTGGGTTAAGTAATCCTTTAATTACATTTAAATCGCGGCTTCCAGCTTTTTGATAAACAACCCCCACGAGTAAAAATAGCAGTGGGGAAATCAAACCGTGGCTGATCATTTGCATCACAGCCCCCAAGGTACTCACCGGTGTAGCCGCCGCCGCTGCTAATAGGATGTAGCCCATGTGTCCAATGGAGCTGTAGGCTACCATTTTTTTCATGTCGGTTTGGGCGATCGCACAAGAAGAGCCAAATAGTACACTGACTACAGCCCAAGTTGCCAACCATGGGGCTAAATAAGTCCAAGCTTCTGGTAACAAGTTCATACCAAAACGTAGTAGGCCATAGGTTCCTAACTTCAATAACACTCCCGCCAGCAGGACAGAAATGGGTGTAGAAGCTTCAACGTGGGCATCTGGTAACCATGTGTGAAAGGGAAATAGGGGAATTTTAATCCCAAAACCCACTAGAAGGCCTCCTAGTAGTATCAGCTGTGTTACCAAAGGTAAAGTTGTGGTTTTCAAACCCAAGAGCGCAAAGCTACCAGAACCACTCAGCCAAACCATACCCAGGAAACTTGCCAAAATTAATATCCCGGAAATGGCGGTGTAAATCAAAAATTTTGTGGCAGCGTAACCCCGTCTAGCGCCTCCCCAAATGGCAATTAACAGATATAGCGGTATTAGTTCCAGCTCATAAAACAGGAAAAATAGTAGTAAATCTTGTGCCAAAAATGCTCCAATCACCCCAGCATTTAACAGTAAGATTAAGGAGTAATAAAATCTAGGACGCTGAAGGGATTCATTACTGCTGTAAATGGCAATACAAGTTAACAGTCCATTTAAAACCAGTAATGGTAAAGATAAACCATCTATTCCTAAATTATAATTCAAGCCTAAAGATTCTATCCAGGGGATAAACTCAGTAAACTGTTGATTGGCTTGGGCGGGATTGAATTTTACTGCCAGTACAACTGTCCACAAGAAGATGATAATGGCGAAGAGGAAAGCCACTTGACGGGAAAGTTTGCCACTGATGTGACCGGGCCAGAAACCGATTAAAGCCGCGGCTAATAATGGCAGTACAATTAGTACACTCAGCATAAGTATAAATATGGATGGTTAGAGGGGATGTAAAAAGTCTGTTGCCCTGTTAAAACGGTAATTTATCTAGTAGACCTAATGACCAGCTAATGAAAAAACCCAGGACGCTGATCACTACCAGGATAGTTAACATATATCCCTGGGATTGACCAGAAATGGTATATTTTAAGCCTTGTCCACCTAGAATTGTCGCAAATCCTACCAAGTTAACAAAACCATCAACTAGATAGCGATCGCTCCAATCAGAAAATTTTGATAGCAGGGCGACTAAATTAACTATTGTTAGTTTATAAATTTTATCAATGTAAAAATCATAACCCAATAGGTCTTGTACAAATCTCCAGACCAGGATTCTGGATCTTGACCATGCTTTATGGAGGGACATTGTAGAGCCTATAGCTACCCCGATCACCGTAGAAGAAACCAAGATTAATAGTATGTACCAATCCACGTTTTCCCAATTAGGCAGCAAATACCATTGCTGTAGCATCAGTGGTAAGAGTAAATTCACTACAGTTAGTGCCACCATTGGTAATGCCATTTGCCAGCCAACTTCCGGGGTGCGGCGGGTTTTTTGTTGTGGTTTACCCCAAAATATTAATCTGAATACTCGTGTCAGGTTCAAGGCTGTCAAGCCGTTGACTAATACTAAGATGGCAATTACCCAAGGACTAGCATGAACTAAGCCATCTGCCCATGCCAGCATTGCCCAGAAACTTCCCAGTGGTAACAGTGTTACCATACCAGCAGAACCTACGATAAAAGCTGTGGTAGTGGCTGGCATCCTTGACCATAATCCACCCATTTCGGTTAAGTCTTGGGTGCTAGTGGTATAGATTACTGAACCAGAACTCATGAATAATAGAGCTTTAGCGATCGCATGGGTTAACATTAACATTAGGGCCACACCACCTTGCTCTAACCCCACTGCCAAAAAGACTAAGCCCATGTATGCACTAGTGGAATGAGATAAGGCTCGCTTAATATCTGTTTGGGCTAGTGACACTAATGTTGCACCCACTGCGGTCAATGCCCCTATCACAACTAGGGTATTTAAAGCAATGGGAGACAAGGTTAATATTGGCTGAATTTTATATAATACATAAGCACCGCCACCTACAACTAATGAATTCCGCATTACCGAAGCGGGGTTAGGGCCTTCCATGGCTTCATCTAACCATAGGTGTAAGGGAAATTGAGCGCATTTACCCGCAGGTCCGGCAATTAATCCCAAACACAGCAAAGTCGAAGTAACTGGACTTAAATCAGCTGTTTGTGCCCACTCATACAAATCAGAAAAGTTCAAACTACCACATAAAGTCGAAAGCGTTACCACCCCCATTAATAAAAGTAAGTCTCCCACCCGCTTGGTCAAAAAGGCATCTCGCGCTGCTGTCACGACTAGTGGTTGAGCATACCAAAATCCCACCAATAGATAGGTAGAAAGGGTGAGTACTTCTAAAACAGCGTAGCTGAGAAACAAGGAATCACTGATCGCTAAACCAGTCAGCGCCATTTCAAAGAATCCGATTAATGCAAAGAACCGTGCTAAGGACCAGTCCTTTTCCATGTATCCTAGGGCATAAATTTGTGTTAACAGACTTAATCCGCTAATTAATACCATCGCCCCAATGCTGGTTGGGGAGAGTTCCAAAGCAAAAGATAAGTTAAAATCTGCAGCTTGCAACCAGTTGATCACTAAAATTTCTGGTTGTTTATCCCAAATATGCTTAAATACGAACAGACTATGAAGAAAACCCACAATGGTTGTGAATATGTTGAAATATGCCGCGGGTCTAGGACCGGTACGCCGAATGATTCCCATTCCCCACGGTAAGGTTACCAGTGCGCCAAGTAGGCTGTAGAATGGCACCCACCAACTTGTTGAAAAGAGAAACTGATTCATTGACATTTTCCTTGACGACTCCGCTGTGACTTTTTCTCAAATATCCTTAAAACAATCTTTGACTAAAAAATATAATTATTGGATTATATCTATGGTTTTTTTAACTATTTGTTCCCTAAATTATTCAATGAGTATTTTTTGTTTAGGTTATCTTATTTTGGTATATTTGAATATAGTTTTACATATTTACAAGCATTCACGTCTATTAAATCATCGGTGATGATGGATTTATATTTGTACTTGCAGTAAATAAATTTATCCAAATACATTAAAAAAAATTATGTGTTTTTTACAAAATGATTACTTTTTCTCTCAAGGTTGGAAAACTTATAGACAGCAAAACATACAGCGATTAATATCCCCACTGCGGAGCGGAGTCGCCGTAGCTATGAATGTCCTTTTGTAAATGTAATAAAGAAATTATAAAGCATAAGTGGGTACTCTAGGAATTGATTAACTTTCATTGAGCCGAATGAGGGATAAACTTTTGTTAAGTTTTTTAAAACTATTTTATCATAAACTATTATACTAATTTATATTGCCAGGGAGGCCAAGCTTTCCTATGCTTAATTTAGAAGTGTTTTTATGGCTCAAGATGCAGCCCTCCGCTTAAACATTTCAAAACACAGTACTAATTGGATTAAATTTTTAGGAGTTCTGCGATGCCAATTGCAGTTGGAATGATTGAGACTAAGGGGTTTCCGGCGGTAGTAGAAGCTGCTGATGCGATGGTGAAAGCCGCACGTGTGACTTTGGTAGGCTATGAAAAAATTGGGAGTGCTAGGGTAACCGTGATTGTCCGGGGTGACGTGTCGGAAGTACAAGCCTCTGTTGCTGCGGGCGTAGATGCAGCCAGAAGAGTTAATGGTGGCGAAGTATTATCCACTCACATTATTGCCCGTCCCCACGAAAACCTAGAGTACGTTTTGCCCATACGTTACACCGAAGCTGTAGAACAGTTCCGGACTTAAAAACTGATTTTAAGCAAGTAAAGTAATTAACGGGGTCGCTGTCTTGAGCGTCACTTTTTCCCAAGGGTAAAAACTTTAATTCAGGATAAGAACTAATGTCAATCGCAGTAGGAATGGTAGAAACGCTGGGCTTTCCCGCAGTAGTAGAAGCTGCTGATGCCATGGTAAAAGCCGCGCGTGTTACTTTGGTAGGCTATGAAAAAATCGGCAGCGGTCGAGTCACAGTCATCGTTCGGGGTGATGTTTCCGAAGTTCAAGCTTCAGTGGGTGCTGGGGTAGAATCAGTTAAACGAGTCCATGGGGGAGAAGTGTTATCTACCCACATCATTGCTCGTCCTCATGAAAACTTGGAATACGTGTTACCAATTCGGTATACCGAAGACGTAGAACAATTCCGGGAAAATGTCAACGCCATTCGTCCTTTTCGGTAGAAGACCGTAATCTGTAATGCAAGTTGCCAAAGTTCGTGGCACAGTAGTCAGCACGCAAAAAGATCCAAGTCTTCGCGGTGTCAAACTACTGTTGTTGCAATTAGTAGATGAAGAAGGAAACCTCCTGTCTAAATACGAAGTAGCAGCAGATACCGTAGGCGCGGGAGTAGATGAGTGGGTGCTTGTCACTCGTGGCAGTGCCGCTCGTCAGATTTTAGGTAATGAACAGCGTCCCTTGGATGCAGCAGTGGTGGCGATCATTGATACCATTCACTTGGAAGGTCGTCTCATGTACAGCAAAAAAGAGCAGTATCGATAGTCTTTGAATCAGCAAAGACTTAAGAAAAAAAAGCTTAATTGAGGAGGAATCTTGTAATGGTTGTCCGCAGCACGGCGGCACCCCCAACCCCGTGGTCGAGGAATTTAGCCGAGCCCAAAATCCATGAAAGCACTTTTGTACATCCGGCAGCCAATATTATTGGAGATGTGCGAATAGGTGCTAATGTCATCATTGCTCCAGGAACCTCGATTAGAGCGGATGAAGGTACACCTTTTTTTATTGGCGAAAATACTAATATTCAAGATGGTGTAGTAATTCATGGACTCGAACAAGGCCGAGTCATTGGCGATGACCAAAATCAATACTCAGTATGGGTAGGAGAAAATGTTTCTATTACCCACATGGCATTGGTTCATGGTCCGGCTTATGTAGGAGATAATTCCTTCATTGGTTTTCGTTCCACAGTATTTAACGCCAGAGTAGGCGCGGGTTGCATCGTCATGATGCACGCTTTAATTCAAGATGTAGAAATTCCCCCTGGTAAGTATGTACCTTCGGGAGCGATAATTACTACTCAGCAGCAAGCTGACCGGTTGCCAGATGCTGAGGTTCAGGATCAGCAGTTCGCCCATCATGTGGTGGGGATAAATCAGTCATTAAGAACTGGTTATCGCTGTGCTGCGGATAGCAAGTGTATTGCACCCATTCGGGATGAGATTGCTAAATCTTATACAAATACTGGTATTACTGTTTTAGAGCTAGAAAGGAGTAGTGAAGTGTCGAGCAACAGCTTGGGTGCAGAAATCATAGAACAGGTGCGCTATCTTTTAGATCAAGGATATAAAATTGGTACGGAACACGTAGATCAAAGACGGTTCCGCACTGGTTGTTGGCAAAGTTGCCAACCCATTCAACCTGGATCTATAGGTGAAGCGATCGCAGCGTTAGAAAGCTGTCTGAAAGATCATAGCGGCGAATATGTCCGTCTGTTTGGCATTGACAATGGTAAACGGCGGGTCCTAGAAACGATTATTCAACGCCCGGATGGCATAGTCACTACCATCGCCTCTAGTGGTTTTCCGGCATCTGCTAATAATGGTAACGGTCGCTATAGTAGTAATGGCAATGGTCACGTTGCCAGCAGTGGTGTACTGAGTAGCGAAACCATAGAGCAAATTCGTAATTTGCTATCAAGTGGTTACAAAATTGGGTCTGAACACGTAGATGAGCGACGTTTCCGCACTGGTTCATGGAACAGCTGCCAGCCCATTGAATCAACTTCTACCAATGAAGTGCTAGCCGCATTAGAAGCATGTTTAGAATCCCACCAAGGGGAATATGTACGGGTGATTGGTATTGATACCAAAGCTAAACGGCGGGTTTTAGAAAGCATTATCCAAAGACCAGGCGGACCAGTTGCCCCTTCTGCTAGCAAGAAATCCTTTAGCAGCAATAGTTCCGGCACTGCTACCGCCACCGCCACCAGTACCCGGTTGAGTTCTGAAGTGGTAGACCAAATCCGACAAATTTTGGCGGGTGGATATAAAGTTACTGCTGAACACGTAGACCAAAGACGCTTCCGTACAGGTTCCTGGGCGAGCTGCGGTCAAATTGAAGCCAAATCTGACAGAGGGGTGATTGAGGCTTTAGAGGGATACCTCGCTGAATATCCAGGGGAATACGTGCGGTTAGTTGGTATTGACACTAAAGCTAAACGCCGAGTCCTGGAAACTATCATCCAACGTCCCTAAAAGTGCTGAGTTAAGAGTGCTGTTAGCATCCGTGGGCGTAGCCATTGCTGAGTAAAATTTTTAGTCATTACTCCAGGCATCAAGCTATTGCCAACCTTATAGAATGGATTCAGCACTTAGCACTATGCTCTCTCCGGCTTCCGAGGTAAAAATTTCCATGTCTGTGCCGCCACTGCACCTGAGCAACAAGTTCGAGTCCTATATAAGTGGCGAGGTGACTATTCATCCCAGCGCGGTCTTGGCACCTGGAGTCATACTTCAAGCTGCTGTAAACAGCAAGATGATCATCGGACCAGGGGTGTGTATTGGTATGGGGTCAATTCTCCAAGTTAGCGAAGGCACTCTAGAGGTAGAAGCAGGAGCAAACTTGGGAGCCGGTTTTTTGATGGTGGGTCAAGGCAAAATTGGCGCAAATGCTTGTATTGGTTCAGCAACCACAGTTTTTAACTGTTCTATCGAGCCAGGAACAGTCATTCCGCCAGGCTCAATTTTAGGGGACACCAGTCGGGAAATTGAGGATACACAACAACCGGCAGCAGCTCCTAACAATGGTGCTCATACCAGTAGTGAACAACAGCCAGAAGCGGAAAATAGTTTAGAGCCGGATGAGGAGACAGTCATTTCCTCGACTAACATTTGTGCATCTGCTTACTGGAAATTCAAATACCAGTCTACTTCCTCTTCTGTGTCTTCGCCTACATCGGAAAGCCAGCCCCCTGCTGGAGAAAAAAACGCTGACACCAATAAATCCATACCCCAGGAACCAAAATCAAGTCAGCCTCCCACTAAATCAGATCATAATTTCGGGAACCAAATTTATGGACAAGGAAGTATAAATAGGTTACTAGTGACATTATTTCCCCATCGGCAAAGCTTAAATGACCCCATCTCTGACGATCAGTCTGAGTAAGTGTTAATTGTAAGTTGTCAGTTTCATGAGTAATCTGGAAAGTTCACATGGAAACATCTAACCAACACTCTATTAGCACAATTCAGAAATCCCGCCGACGAGATCCTCTGAAAAATACTGCTTTGGGTTTAGTCTCTACCAGCAGCTTTCCCGCCATAGTGGGAACGGCAGATATGATGCTCAAATCCGCCGGTGTTCACCTAGTCGGTTATGAAAAAATTGGTAGTGGGCAGTGTACCGCTATTGTCAGAGGCGGAATTGCCGATGTGCGTCTGGCTGTAGAAGCTGGTGTTCAAACTGCTGAACAGTTTGGTCAATTGGTTTCTAGCTTGGTGATTCCTCGGCCTTATCCTAACTTGGATATAGTGCTGCCCATCACCAGCCGGCTGAGTAAATTGATGGAGGAAGGGAATCAAAGCAGTTTAAGTAACTTAGCCATTGGTTTAGTGGAGACTAGGGGATTTCCGGCCATGGTGGGTGCTTGTGATGCCATGCTTAAGTCGGCTGATGTTCATTTGGCAGCCTATGAGAAAATTGGTGCCGGTTTGTGCACTGCCATTATTCGTGGCACTGTTGCTAATGTGGCAGTGGCGGTAGAAGCTGGAATGTTTGAGGCAGAACGCATTGGCGAATTGAACGCAGTCATGGTTATTCCTCGACCACTAGATGAGATGGAGAAAACCTTACCCTTAGCCAGCTGCTGGATTGAACACCGGGAACCATTGCATATGCCTGTCAATGTCCAAGAGCAGGTGGCGGAAATAGAAGTCCTACAGTTGCCTGATTTATCCCAAATCCCGTCCAAAATTCCCCAGGAGGTTGCCGAAGAAATATGGCAAGATGAAGGTTGAAATTATTACATAATTTTAACTATTCATCTTGCCCTGGAAGGCATCTTACGCTTTGCTTGTTGTCTTGATAATAACTTGTGAATACCATAAATAAAACAACTTTCTTTGAATAAGATTAATAGATTTTTATCTATAGGATAATTCAGAACTTCGTATGAGTGGTTCTGTTGCATTGGCAAGTGTTCAGTGATACTAGATTTATAGATGAAATTTCTATTAGAGGAGAATCACCCTTGAAGCAGGCAACGCTACACCAGTTGAAGGTGTTTGAGGCAGCGGCACGGCACAGTAGCTTTACTCGTGCGGCTGAGGAATTATTTCTTACTCAACCTACCGTGTCGATGCAAATTAAACAACTCACGAAATCGGTGGGGTTGCCATTATTTGAGCAGGTGGGAAAACGTCTATTCTTAACAGAGGCAGGGAGGGAATTATTTACCACTTGTCGGCAGATTTTTGAAACCATGGCCAAGTTTGAAATGACTGTGGCGGATTTAAAAGGTCTTAAACAGGGGCAATTACGGTTGGCAGTGATTACAACGGCTAAGTATTTTATTCCTCGTTTATTAGGGCCGTTTTGTCAACTTTATCCCGGAATTGAGATTTCCTTACAAGTAACCAACCATGAACGCATTTTGGAACGGATGCTGAATAACATGGATGATCTGTACATTTTAAGTCAAGTTCCAGAAAATATCGATGTCAACTATGAGCCATTTTTAGACAACCCTTTAGTAGTATTTGCACCCGTTAATCATCCCTTGGCAAAACAGAAAAATATCCCCATAAAAAGGTTGACAAATGAACCTTTTATTATGCGCGAACCTGGTTCAGGGACTCGCCGCGCCGTGCAGAAACTCTTTGATCAATATGGTGTGAAGGTAAAAGTTAAACTGGAATTGGGCAGCAATGAGGCTATTAAACAGGCGATCGCCGGGGGGTTGGGAATTTCTGTTTTATCTCGCCATACCTTAATGCCAGACTCTTCTGAGTTCGCTATTTTGGATGTAGAACATTTCCCCATCAAGCGAACTTGGTTCATAGGTTATCCATCTGGTAAACAATTATCTATTGTCGCCCGTACTTATTACGAGTATTTACTGGAGTCCGCCAAAAAGTTTGTCGAGGAAAATGGTGATTACGGTAACACTCACGTTGATAAAGTGTAAAAGTTACTGTATTTATTCATACCAATAATTGGGGCTATACTTGGGGGATATATTTAGAAAATACTTAGCAGTCTGCCGGTGGTAAGGGCAACTGCGTGGGTGTACAAAGCCTAAACTTTAACAATTGTCCCTCCGGGGATACTACCCTAGGTGGTCAATTATTCCCACATTTGAGATATTAGAGAATTTTATACATTTTCCTTGCGTATTTGCCCACAGTTATAAAAACCAAAGAACAGCCAGAATACTAGCAGGGATGAGGTTAGTAGCAGAATTGGTATGGGGCCAAACCTAGCAATTAAAGGTGGTGCAGCAGCTGTAAATAAACCACCACCAATAATAGGTTCAATCTGACAGTCGATCGCTGATTATGATTAAATTTAGGTGGTGTGTGAATCCTGGATTTGCTGGAATAAGCTGGAATAATTTTTATGGTCAATTTTGTTGTCGGCAAGCTGCAAAATTTTCACGAACAATAATAGTATGAGGATGATTGTCTCCCAGCAGGCGTTATTTTTTTGTGATAGGATGCCACACAAAGGGCTATATTTATGTAAGGCAGCCTGGGAAATCAGCATTGTTAAAAATATCCTCAAGAGTTAGGGAGAAGTCGATCAAACGACTACAGTAGTTAATTTAGCTGCACAATTCACGTAAAATAATAAGTTTATTATTGATGCAGATATTGAAGCTTTTGCCAGTTCATAGGGAAAGCAAAATCACAACTAGAGTCGCTCGCTATTGCTGAATGGCGAGAGAAAAATACACCCTAGGGGGAGTGATAAACCAGGTCTGCAAAAGAATTACAGCGTTATTGGAGAAAATAATGGTTAAGCAAAATCTATCCGAATCACTACAGCAAGAGGCACAAAAATTGATACTACTTGAAAATGAAGCTGCGGTTGAAGTTACAGCACAGGAAGTTACCGAACAGAATGTTTTAGCAACAGAGCAATTACTTAACCCCCATGATGCTGCTATGTCTAGTTCAAAACATTTAGAAACTACTGTGGAAAAATTAAAACAAACTCTGGAAGAATATCAAAATAAAGAAAAAACTCTGCAAAAACAAATTGTTGATTTACAATCAAATTTGTATGAAAAGCAAGTATTAACAGAAAGGCTGACTAAAGAACTGCACGAAGCTAAACAAACCGCCCTACAGCTTGCAGAGTCTAACTCTCAATTAATACAACAAAGTAAATCCCACATCCCACTAAAACAGGATAAGTCAGCAATTCCCAAGAAAGAAAGTGCAATCCAAGTCAAAGAGAAATATAATCCAGTTGGCTATAAAAAATCACATCGGTCTCCTGAAAATCTGCCAGAACGTCAAAAACAAAATGATGATTTTACGGATAAAACTTGGTTGTATGACTAATTGATCATTGCTAAAATTTGTTTGGCGGTAACTTCTGGCTGTTCTAAGTGGGGAACATGACCAGCATCTTTGATCCAAACAAGGTTACTACTAGGAATCGCTTGGGTAAACTTTTTAGCGTCCGATGTACCTAAAATTTTATCCGTATCTCCCCATAAGATGAGAGTTGGTTGGACAATGCTGGTAAGCTGCTGTGGTTTAAAAGCGCGATACCCACCACTTTTAGTAAAAGCTATTAAGGCTTGAGTCCAGTTAGGCATTTCTAGGTGTAATGAGGCACATATTCGAGCATCAGTCGAGGCGAGTAACTGATTTTTGTAAGCAGCGCGGGAAATGCGATCGCGTATATGAGGATTACGCAAAAAATTAGCTGCTAAAGAATCCAATGGGGGAAACATCAAGCTTGAGGGTGAACCCCCCTTCAAACCAGCGCTATCGATTAACACGAGTTTCTGCACCAATTCTGGGTAAGTTAGGGTAAAATCAATGGCAGCTGCACCCCCCATAGACGCACCCACTAAAATCACAGGTTGGTTAATTAAAGTTTTCCAGAAATAATACAGATGAGTTTTGATAGCCAGGGGACTAAATTGCACATCGGTAATTCTGTCTGTGAACCCAAAGCCTAATAAATCCACAGCCCAAGTTTCATTATCTCTTGGTAGCAGTGGTAAAAGGCGACGGAATTCAAACACAGAACTGTCGAATCCGTGAATTAATAAAATAGGTGTACCGCCACTACCCTTTTGCACATAGGTAGTGGTAATTGGTTGATTAGTTAAAGGAGTGGCGATCGCTTGAGCCTGAATAATTTGAGCCAAGGCGATGGAGGTAGGTTCAGTTAGTTGTCCAACTGTGGGAGGTAAGAAATTAGGAAACATAATTCTTTAGTTTACACCGGGGCGAAGAGAAAATTTTGCTAAATGTCAAAGTTGGTACGAAACCCTCGTACAATTAATATCACTTGATTTTTTAGACTCAGGAGCTAATGCCATGCCCATGGCGGTTGGCGTCATTGAAACCTTGGGCTTTCCTGCTGTACTAGCAGCAGCAGATGCCATGGTTAAATCTGCCGCAGTCACAATTGTGTATTATGGTCAAGCCGAAAGCGCTCGCTTGTTAGTCGCTGTTCGGGGACACGTTGCTGAAGTTCAAAGGGCTGTCGAAGCAGGAATATTAGCCGGAGAACAAGCTTATGGTGGTCAAGTAATTACCCACTATATTGTTCCTAACCCCCCGGAAAACGTCGAGACCATTTTACCGATCCACTTCACCGAAACATCTGATCCGTTCCGTATGTAATAGGTAAATTCCTCAGGACAATAAATTTGTCGCCCCAAATACGTTAATTCATACAGGAGATTACTAATGTCACTACAGGCCGTTGGCGCACTTGAAACAAAAGGTTTTCCTGCTGTACTAGCAGCAGCAGATGCGATGGTGAAAGCTGGTCGCGTCACCCTTGTTGGTTATATCAGAGTCGGTAGCGCTCGTTTTACAGTAAATATTCGCGGGGATGTTTCCGAGGTCAAAACTGCTATGGCCGCTGGTGTTGAAGCTGCGGAAAATGTTTATGGTGGTACTTTGGAATCTTGGGTGATTATTCCCCGTCCCCATGAAAACGTGGAAGCTGTTCTACCAATCGCCTATACAGATCAGGTTCAACAGTATCGGGATTCTGTAGAAAACCCCATCGTGCGTTCATCTAACAGGTTTTGACCCCTTCCCATGTTTTGTATGGGACCAAAATTCAGCTAAACCTTTAATTTACACACCTCAACTAAAAGTTAAGGTGTGTCTATTTTTAGCCTCCGTTGGCATACATCAACACAAAAAACTAGAATTTTCCTCAATTGTGCATAAAGTTAGTCAATCCAGACGTAATAACAATAAAACATCTCAGATGTTCTGATGTCAAAACTAATTTGACTAGAGTAGGGCGGCGTTCCTGGTAAATAGGGAAATTGATTAGCACTATTCCTTGACTGAAAAGCACGCCTTTTAGGGTGGCGAATTTATGCGCCCGTACCTTGCATTTATATTCATGGTCGGGGATAGGTTACGGAGGTTCTGGTGATAAATGGGGGTTGTGATGCCGAGTTTAATACAGGTTCTTGAGGGACGCAAGGCAAAGGATAGGGAAAATTTAGCTGATTACTGGGGTAAGCGTCTAGCCGCGGACTGTCCAGAACAAAGTATAGCCAACCGAGAAAGTATTATTCTCTGGCTTTTGGGAAGTGATTTAAAATGCTCGGATCAGTTGAATCACCAACAACTCAACATTGCTCAACAATGTATTCAGTATCGCTGGAGGATTTTACATCAGCACTACCTGGGCTACGGAAGAGAAGTGGCCTATCGTCACCTACTAATTCGTTTAGCAGGTTTGGTGACATTACGCAATAAGATTCAGACTTGGGTTTCTTTGAGTTGCGATCGCCAGCGTACTGTCATCGATGTGTTACAAGAGGTCTTACAAGACTTACTACAAAATGATCGATATATGCACCAGCAAATGGCTTGTATAGCTGAATTTACCATCGATCAACGTCTGCGGGATACCCTTTTATTTGCCAGTATAGAAGAGTATTCTATGCGCCCAATACGTAATCAACCCTTACTGCTATACAGATTTGTCAACTACCTGCGGCGAATTCAGCGTGGTGGCTTAACCCAAGTGCCAAATACTGAATTGGTCAAGATGGTTTCGGTACACACCCTCTCAGATAACAGTGAGAATGGCTTGACCCGGGCTGATCATCGAGCGATCGCCCAATATCAAAAGACACAAGAACTAGAAGAACAGCAGATACTGCGGCATCTGGTAAAAAAAGAATTTGCCGAATATTTACGACAAACCCTAGGAAAAGAGGCAGTAGAGTGGCTGAGTTTGTATCTGCAAGGGCAGTCTCAAGATGACATCGCGAAAAAACTACATAAGTCTACCAAGGAAATTTACCGACTGCGAGAAAAAATTAGCTACCATGCTGTGCGCATCTTTGCCCTCAAAGTTAATCCAGAACTGGTTGATAACTGGTTGGCAATATCCCTCCCGGAAAATAATTTGGGGCTAACTGAAAACCAATGGCAGCGACTGTACGAAATCTTAACTCCTATGAAGCGACAGATCCTAGACTTGCGTAAAGCAGGTAACTCTATAGAAGCAACGTCTAAACAGTTAAACCTCAGCCAGCATCAAGTCTTAGCCGAATGGAGAAAAGTTTATCTCGCAGCCCAATCTTTAAGAACTCGGAATACGAACTGTCCCAGGATCTAGGCCAAAGATGGGGAATGTCGCAGATCCGGTTAAATGTGGGAAACTACCTATATATAATCAATCTGAGACTGGTGAAATATGTTCAAAAGTTGACTGTAATTATATGTGCTGAGATTGCGGCAATAGAACAGATAGAAATGTGCCACATAGACAATTCGTTTTCATTCCGCATCTAGTGCTGCGGTAAGGTATACGGAAAATATGCTGCAAGAGTATAAACTACTACGCACAAAATCCGAGTAACAACCGTGAGAACCAGAGCATGGCGAGTGTCAATCAGTCTTAAGTCTACAGTTGTTAACTATTAACTATTGACTATTGACCATTAACTCTTGACTATTAACTATTAAGTGAGGATTTATAACTCTTTTTACACATGATTAAAGCAACAGCACCTCATATCGAGATTGGCATCCAGGAAACAGTACCGGCAATTCATTACCTTGTGGCAATGCCTCAACCAGAAACTCACCTGTTTGAGGTTACATTGGAGCTAACTAACCATTCATCGCAAATTCTTGACTTGAAAATGCCAGTATGGACACCAGGGTCATACTTGGTGCGAGAATACGCCAAAAATCTCCAAGATTTTGCCGCTTTTGCCGGCGATAAGCCTTTAAACTGGCGAAAAATTAGTAAAAACCACTGGCAGGTAAATACAAGTGGTGTTTCACAGTTAAGTGTGCGTTACCGAATCTTTGCCAATGAGCTATCGGTACGGACGAATCATTTAGATAAGACTCACGCCTATTTCAATGGTGCTGCACTGTTTTTTAGACTCCCTACTTGGGAAAGTCTACCAATTCAGATTACTGTCGTACCACCACAGCCAGACTGGCGGGTAACTACTTCTTTACCCACAGTTGGTGGGCAAAGCCATACTTTCTGTGCTGGGGATTTTGATACCCTTGTGGATAGCCCCTTTGAAATTGGTAACCACCAATCATATTACTTTGAGGTTTTGGACAAGCCCCATGAACTGGCTATCTGGGGAGAAGGGAATTTACCATCAGAACGGGTAATTACTGATATCAAAAAAATTATTCAGGTAGAAGCTGAGATGTTTGGGGGTTTACCCTATGACAGATATATTTTTCTCCTGCATTTATTCGCCCAAGCTTATGGAGGATTGGAGCATAAAAACTGTTGTTCATTAATTTACCAGCGTTTTGGGTTTCGCAATCAGGAGAATTACGAGCGGTTTGTGCAATTAGTGGCACATGAATTTTTTCACCTGTGGAATGTCAAGCGGATTCGCCCCAAAGGGTTAGAAGTCTTTGATTATGAGCAGGAAAATTATACACCTTCTTTGTGGTTCTGTGAAGGAACTACAAGTTACTATGACTTACTGATTCCTTTGCGAGCTGGCATTTATGATGCTAAGTCTTATTTAAATCATTTGAGTAAGGAAATTACTAGATTTCTGACAACGCCAGGGCGCAAGGTGCAAACACTCGCGGAGTCGAGTTTTGATGCTTGGATTAAACTTTATCGTCCAGATGCCAACAGCAGCAATTCCCAAATGTCCTATTATCTTAAGGGGGAAATGGTTTCTTTGTTGCTAGACTTGTTGATTAGAGCGCGACATGGCAATAAGCGATCGCTTGATGATGTGATGCTGCAAATGTGGCGGAAATTTGGAGAACCGGAACTTGGCTACACCCCGGAACAGTTACAGGAGGTAGTTGAATCAGTAGCGGGTGTGGATTTGTCCAATTTCTTTGAATCCTACATTAACAGCACTGATGAATTACCTTTTAATCATTACTTCCAACCCTTCGGTTTACATCTGGTAGCGGAACGGGAAGAAGCACCTTATTTAGGTATCAAGGTGAAAACCGAACATGGCCGGGAAGTAATTAAATCCGTAGAAGTGGGTTCACCAGCACAACTAGCGGGAATTGATCCGGGTGATGAGTTGTTGGCGATTGGGGGTGTACGCTTAACTGCTAGTCAACTTAATGAGCGCCTCCAAGACTACCAACCACAGGATAGTATTGAAGTAACAGTTTTTCACCAAGATGAATTACGTACCCATTCTGTTACCCTGGGTACACCACGCCCTGGTAAATTTGAGATTTTGCCAGTAGCTAATCCCGATAGCTTACAAACAGAGAATGGCGCAGGATGGTTAGGAGTACCGATAGTTAATCTTGGTTGATAGGAGGTTGGGAGGCTCTTTTTGCCTCTCATCCCTGATTCTCTGGTTGTTGCAGCTACAAGCAACACATCCTTACAGTTGTTGAGTTACGCAAATATAAAATATACAATTTACACTTAGAGGATGGCGATCGCCTTCTGAATGTATAAGCATTATACTAAGTAATTTCTCCTGGTCTAATCATGGTGTGTTGCTCAACTTATACCGGTTGAGGCTACCAATAATCAGGCTTTTTGATAAAAATATCGCGGTAAGCGGGAAACTCAGCGGCTTTAGACCTCAGAGTGTCAATGGTGCTTTACAGATTAATGGCTAGTGGCTACCCTAGGGTAATCGATAAATTGCCATTATTATTGATTACCGGTAATTCATGTTTGAGCTTATGCGTATCTTTTCAACCCGAAAACTCGGCTTTACATTAGGTTTTGGTGCTTTTGTGGTCATCAGTACAGCCACTAGTACTTTATTCAGTCACTCAAACAGTGAACCAGGGATTTCAGAACATGAGAATAAAAATTATTTTTTAACTAAATCACAGATTTCCCAAGCTCAAATTTGGCAAAATCCTGTTATTATTCCCCAAATATCTGATTTAAATATTATCTCCCCAAATATCTCTACATCTACAATATCTCAAGGGGGAATACCTGTAAGTTATCCTGTGGTTGACGAGTGGCAAAGGTTCAAGTTTAGTATTCAAGGTAGCCAGGTTTTCAGTCCTGCTAAACTACCCACATCTAATATCAATTTTCAACAAAGAGATTTATTAACCGTTCTAGTTAACACCAGAAATTATTTTCAAAACCATGCGGATAAAGACCCAACTATTTTTCGCCGGGGTCTGCTGGGTACTCAGGGAGTGAGTGTACAGGATATTGTCAGAACTTTAGATTTTATGATTACTATATTAAGGGAAGATATCGCCAACAATCGCATTACCAGGTTAAAAAATCCTGATTTTATTAATGATAATTTTCGGGTGATTAAATGGACTCCCCATAATCCTAGTGACCGGGGACAGAAGCAGGTAAGAATTACCAAATATGCTGTTTTTGAGCATACTGGGTCCCGTACTAAAACTTCTACTTATAATATCCCAATTTATAGTTTAAAAGATGACCAAATTGCTGATAAATTCTATACTAGATATACAAAACAGGATGTTTTATCAGGGATTTATGAGCCGGGTGGTAAAGAATATGGCAGAGTTCAACCCCTGGCTTATTTGACGCGCAATGGGTTAGAAGAAGCTTTAATGCAAGGAACAATCCTGATTAATTTTACCGATGGTACTCAAGCATTTTTCAATGTGGATAGAAATAATGGTATTTCCTATGTCCGGGGATTAAAAGCCACAGCACAACAGCGTTACTGGTATTTTAGAGAGGTGGATGGTATTAAAGGTTACGGACATAATATAAATGCGAAAATATCTATCAAGCCAGGAGTAACTTTTGCTGGGGATGTTTTGAATATGGGCTTAGGTAGAATAGTGGTGATTGAAGATACTAGAGGCGGTCGGCAACATTTACAAATGGGCGTGATTGCCGATACCGGGGGAGCATTTTTACCTAATCTTTATCAACTAGACTTTTTAGCGGGAACCTTTAAGAATCGCCAAGAGTTCACCCAGCATATTAGACAATTACCTGAGTTTGCCACAACATACTTTTTAGTGAAAAAGTGATGGCTGTTACTTGCAGGGTAAGGGTTTGAGTCAGTACAATATCCCGGACTTCTCTAAGAGGATGTTTGATAAGTTTTTTATTGTCATCAATGACACTGATTGATCCCCCCAACCCCCCTTAAAAAGGGGGGCTAAATTTTTAACAAAAGGGTGATTTAGGGGTATCTGAAAATATTCGATACATCATGAGAGACTTTTAAAACATCCTCTGAGGGTGAATGTCAGTGTTGTTAAGGCTACAGCGCTAGTTAGTCCTATTAATTCCATGGGTTTTACCTTTGATGGTTAGTTAAATATTTAACGGTATGCGTACTTATAAGAAGAAACAGCAAAAGTTTAAATAGATGAAATTTATAATACCACGCTCTGGACATAATAAAATAAATGACACATTTATTTTATTCAATCTCAGTCATACTATTTAGGTAATCTTGTCATCTATCTTTAGATAGATTTTTGAGGATATAAAAATTTTAGAGTAGTATTGACCCCTCACCTTACAAAAGGATGGGGTATATGGCTTACAGCAGAGCGATTGCCTAAATACTGTTGTAATGCACCAGTTAACTATTACGGAGGTTCAATCAAAATACCTGAAATAGTGATTCTAATGTATTGAACCTCGGTCGCTTGCTGGGTAAGGGTTTCAGGAGTTTTGTTAGTATGCTAAATGCCATTTCAGCCGTTAAGTTTTCTGAACCTCGGAAAGTGCCTCTAGACTTCTTACAGGGTAAGGGGTTAAAATGCAGGGGTCCCCACTCGCTGGGGACATTATTTGAATGGAAACGTTCACTGTGAATGAGGCTTCACCGTCGTCTTTAACGTCCGTCCCCACTCGCTGGGGACATTATTTGAATGGAAACAGTTTCTCATAAATGTAAACACGGTCTACAAACCTATGTCCCCACTCGCTGGGGACATTATTTGAATGGAAACTTACTCTAGTCTACAGCTTTGCCCCGCCAGGCTAAACGTGTCCCCACTCGCTGGGGACATTATTTGAATGGAAACTTTTAACAACATGCTGCGGACAACCAGCGCCTTTTGCGTCCCCACTCGCTGGGGACATTATTTGAATGGAAACTCACCAAATGAAAAGACGTACTGACCTTCGTGCCAGTTTGTCCCCACTCGCTGGGGACATTATTTGAATGGAAACCAGGAGGGACAGTAGGGACAGTAGGGACAGTAGGGTCCCCACTCGCTGGGGACATTATTTGAATGGAAACATCGTCTAGGAGTACCCTAAATACACCTTCTTTTATGGTCCCCACTCGCTGGGGACATTATTTGAATGGAAACAAACCCATCCAAGTGTTATCAGTACGTCCTGGATTGTCCCCACTCGCTGGGGACATTATTTGAATGGAAACCTTCTTTTGAGTAAGGGGGGCGAACAATGGCCTTATCGTCCCCACTCGCTGGGGACATTATTTGAATGGAAACCCTCTTTAAAATGAAGTCCTATTAATTTTGCTGCAGGTCCCCACTCGCTGGGGACATTATTTGAATGGAAACGTAGATACTCTGTTTTGGAGTATTGAGGTATATGTGCTGTCCCCACTCGCTGGGGACATTATTTGAATGGAAACTAACTGGTAACTCTTGACTGGTGACGGGTAACTCTTCAGTCCCCACTCGCTGGGGACATTATTTGAATGGAAACCTCCTTCACACTGGGCACTTCTGCAATATTCAACATCAACGCGGGTCCCCACTCGCTGGGGACATTATTTGAATGGAAACATTTTGTGTGCGCGTTGTGTATCAGGATTCAGCATAGTCCCCACTCGCTGGGGACATTATTTGAATGGAAACCGTAGCGGTCGGAGTAACCAACTATGAGGATTTCAAAGTCCCCACTCGCTGGGGACATTATTTGAATGGAAACCGTCTAACCCAAGCCCCAACAACACTTTTGAAAGTTGTCCCCACTCGCTGGGGACATTATTTGAATGGAAACTAACCACCAAGCCATGGTCATCAGGGGCTTTATATGTCCCCACTCGCTGGGGACATTATTTGAATGGAAACCATAAGAGGGAAAAGTTTATTAGAAAGTACTCATCACAGTCCCCACTCGCTGGGGACATTATTTGAATGGAAACTTTCCTCTTTCGTCTGTTGGCCAGTCTATAATTATCGTCCCCACTCGCTGGGGACATTATTTGAATGGAAACAGCCATTGCTGGCGTTGCTTACGTAGTAGGCTATGTATTCCAGTCCCCACTCGCTGGGGACATTATTTGAATGGAAACAGTAAAGAGGGGTATGGTACCTACCACCATACATTGCCTGTCCCCACTCGCTGGGGACATTATTTGAATGGAAACATCATTTTATTTCGTTGATTACTTAACCTTATGTATAGTCCCGTCCCCACTCGCTGGGGACATTATTTGAATGGAAACTTTCCGCTAATCCATGCGATCGCGTTTCTTAAATCATACGTCCCCACTCGCTGGGGACATTATTTGAATGGAAACATCTTTGTTGTTAAACCCTAAATGTTGTTAAAAGAGTGTCCCCACTCGCTGGGGACATTAATCGAATTAATACTATTGACGTTTCGACTCCGCTCAACGACCGTTAAGACTTGGCTCAATGACCGTTAAGACTTGGCTCAACGAGCGCGGTTGATGGTTATAATCTGAATTTATGTTGGCTATCATTTTTAGTAGAACAATTAAGCCTCTGTTACAGGGGCTTAACTTTTATGTATTGGTAAAAACCCATTGGGGAGAGTGTTTGAGTCTACTGTTATGTAGTTACGTATACTAATCAAGGCATCCGTTAGGAAAAAGCAGAAAACATTGATTTATCTCAATTTTCTCAAAAATCTATTGCAATATTTTAGCCTTGCCGCGCCACTACGGACTTTATAGAACCCATTTGACATTGAATTATTTTAATAGTATAATTTATACAAAATTTATTGCAATAACCGTGCATAATGATAATTCTTTGTACCCACAATGATGGGGGTGTAGGAAAAACTACACTTGCTGTTCATATTTCAGGCATTGTGCTGAATAGAGAAGATAGGACACTCCTGGTGGATTGTGATGACCAAGCAGATTTTTGGCAATTTCATCTTGGTAGTATTCCAAACAAATTAAATGATTTAAAAAAGCTTGGAAATAGTGCAGTTATTTGGAATAAAGATCGGGCTTCTTTAACGAAACAAGTGCAAAAAGGGCAATATGATCATATTATTTTAGATATTGATAGTCCTCTTCAAAATACAGTTCAGACAATTATAGGTAATGATCCTGATTTAATTGTAGTCCCAGTTAATAAATCTCAAAAAATTAAAGCATTGCGTAATCTTCCCAGAACACTGAAAGTTATTTCTCAACTTGAAAGTAAAACTGGTCACCAGACCCAAGTAATTATTGTGCCTCTAGGAATATCAAAAGACTCTGTATCTGAAGTTGTTACTAAACTTAAAAAAGAAGATAAGCCCCAAAAATATAGAATCGCGCCAGAAATGCCCGATTATCAAGAGGAGATGCAAACTGCGATTTATCAAGATAGAAAATATATCTGGGATTATGAAGGTTTAGATTTTTTATATGATTACTTTGCCGATTTATTGGAAAGTTAAAGGAGATTAAAGATGTCCACAGACAATAAAAAAAAGGACGACTATTTAGCTGAACACGCTATTAATCATGGAATTAAATTAAAAGAAACTGAACAGGAAGAATCTGTCATCAAATATACAAATTCAGAATTAGACAAAATTCAGAAATTAACGGATATTCTTGCATTATCGAAAGAAGCGTTTATGGAATCAGCAATTAGCTATTTACATTTTCGTTTTACTAGCGATAAAGAAAATACACAAAAGACTATACATCATCAAACAGCACAGTATCAGCATGAGTTAAAAAAAATTGATATTGAACATAATATACCACCAAAGGAACGTGATCGACTTAAAGGAAAAATAAAGTTATCACCTGAAACATCTCAAAAATTAGATGAGTTAAACATGAAAGGGAAGATAAATGAATGCTTATTTACTGGAATTAATTTACTTTATGAACAACTAATTGATATAAAACCAGCAAAATCAGAAAACTAAGAATGGATTACTTAGAGATTGATGCATTAGTAAATGGAATTATTTATTCCAATGACGCAGTTAAACAAGAGTTAGGTAGGCGTTTTGCTGTTTATCTTGGTTTGACGCCAGGAAAATCTGGTAGTGATGGTGGAATAGATGGTTATGCAACAGTAAATAATGAAATGATTTATTTTCAATCTAAGTTATCTCAGAATATCTTGGATGCTTCCTTTACAGCGGATTTTGTTGGAAATCTTATAGTTCATGAAGCTGATATTGGAATAATGTTGGCTGGTATTGGTTATACAGATGGATTTCGTTCTCGTTTAGAGCAAGCTTCTCAAAGTAAGCTACTGAATATACAACCAAAGATTCATTTATTAAACCTTGAGGATGTTTTTGGAGAAACGACTACATTTAAAAAAGCGAGTAAAGATTTACCTATTTTGAGAGATTTAAGTAATGGAGAATGGGCTAAACACAAATAGGATATATAGGACTCCTATTTGATTTCTGAACAATTTCTGTTCGGTGTGTTCCCTTTCCTCACTATCATTTACTACCACAGGTAAATAATTGGGGAATGGGGAACGGGTAATATAAAGAAAGCCAGTTACACCACTGTTTCTAACTACTGGGTACAGTGGTTTATAAACGACGTTAAGTTAACCCAGTCAAATTATTTGGCAATTAACACAACGAGCGCGGAGGGATTTGAACCCCCGACCCACAGAACCGGAATCTGTTGCTCTATCCACTGAGCCACGCGCCCTAATTTTCTCCTATTATAGCACAAGTTAAAAAATAATTGGTAGGGTGGTGAACAGAATTAAAGAATACCCGGTAACCTACCCATGTACTGAAAAAATCAGCAACCCTCCCTTAGTGAGGGAGAAAAATTTAAAACTGATTTTTCCAGCTGGCTAAATCAGCCAAAGAGCGATCGCGATAACGCCCATAACGCTCCGGCTTACTTTTAATTTTGACACCCAAATCCGGCAAAATCCCAAAATTAGGTGGGATGGGTTGAAAGTGCTTCGGTGATGCTGAACTGATAAATTCTAATAACGCCCCCATCATAGTAGTGGGTGGTGCTGTTAAGAGTTCCTGACCCAAAGCCAACCGCGCCGCATTAGTTCCCGCTAACCAACCATCAGCAGCAGCAGCGGTATAACCTTCAGTACCAATCAACTGTCCCGCCGCGAATAAAGTAGGACGCTGCTTAAATTGTAAGGTGGAGTGGATTAACTGGGGGGCATTAATAAAAGTATTCCGGTGCATGACCCCCAACCGCACAAATTCGGCATTTTCTAACCCAGGAATCAAGCGGAAAACTCGTTTTTGTTCACCCCAGCGCAAGTTAGTTTGAAAGCCTACCATGTTCCACAGTTGACCGGCTTTATCTTCCTGGCGTAGCTGTACCACGGCGTAGGGACGTTCCCCAGTGCGACTATCCGAGAGTCCCACGGGTTTGAGTGGACCGTAGCGCATGGTGTCTTCTCCCCGGAGGGCTTGTTCTTCAATGGGTAAACAAGCTTCAAAAAATTTGGCTGTTTCCCGTTCAAAGTCTTTTAATTCCGTTTGTTCTGCTTGGCGCAGTTCTGACCAAAAGTGCAGATACTGCTGTTTATTCATGGGACAGTTGAGGTAGGCTGCTTCCCCTTTGTCATAGCGGGATGCCATAAAAGCGATATCATGATTTATGGACTCTCCCACAATAATGGGGCTAGCAGCATCGAAAAAGCTGAGGTATTCCATCCCCGTGAACCGGTGTAAATCGGCGGCTAAGTCGGGACTGGTTAACGGACCTGTAGCTAAAACTACGATTCCTTCGGGAATGGCTGTTACCTCACCCCGGCGAAATTCAATTAAGGGATGTTGACATAGGGTGGCGGTTAGGTCTTGGCTAAATTTCCCCCTATCTACCGCAAGGGCTCCCCCAGCAGGGACGGCGTGTTCATCGGCTTTGGAGATGACTATGGAATTGAGTTGACGTAGTTCGGCGTGTAAGAGTCCTGTGGCGCGATCGCTAGCCATAGCCCCAAAGGAATTACTACATACTAACTCGGCGACATCTTCTGTATGATGGGCTGGACTAAAGCGTTTTGGGCGCATTTCGTGGAGTATTACCGGTACGCCTGCTTGGGCTATTTGCCAAGCTGCTTCTGTCCCAGCTAGTCCACCTCCAATTACTTGTATTGATTGTTTATCCATATTTATAGGTTGAGGTTAGCCAATTTCCAATTGGTGGTGTATATCAATTTTGAGATATTTGGTGTCATACTAATTTTCTATACTAAAACTAAAGTTTGAGCATAAGAAAAATTTTTGGAGTGAATACTTATGGAATGGTCGAAAATAGTTGCAATTATTACAGGTGCTATTTCTGTGATTTTAGCGATCGCCTACCTTGTTTTAGTGCAATTGCTAGACTACCGGGATATGAAACCAGCTCCGGTAAGTGAATTAACACCACAGCAAGTTATAGTAGCATTAGCTTCTGATGATGCAGAAAACCTCTGGTAGAAATATTACCCTCCTTGGCTGTTAGAGATATGAGTATTCTTGTCTCTACTCTTTTTCAGTTCATCGATGCACATTAGGGATAGACTTTTGACAAAGTGGCAGAAAATTCATCATGCCAGTTGTTACATTAGTTAATTATTCATCTTTAATTTATAGGGGGTCAACTGATGGCAGAGCCTGATCAGGACGATAAAAAGAATTTTATTTACCCTCGTAGCCGATACTATGGTCAATTTGAGCCAAAAAACTTAATATTTAACGCCAATCTTCAAGAATTTGCTCAAAAAGTCGGCTATATCTCCAATTTAGAGACATCAGGGAAACTTACACCCCAACAAGCTTATAAACAAATTAAAACTCTTTGGAAACAGTTAAAACGCAGCAAAAAAGAACTAAGCATTGGTAACAAGGTGGAACCCCCAAGCATACCTTAAATTATTTAAAACCCGGGCTAAGTGTCTCAAACTCATCCCGGGTGAGTGACACCACCATATTTTCTGATGCGATTTGGATAATCCAACGGGTGTTGGCTTGACTGTCATAACTTGACTCCATTCCACAAACCACGCCTACTTTGCCCATTACGTAAGCTGGAAGTAGTATTAAAACCTGATCCCCGACTTTAACACTGTGTGAGGTATACAAGATTCCCCCTATAAATTCTACACTTCAGGATGAAATTATATAAGTAAAACCCCAAAAATATTTAATTTTAACTAAAACTTGCACATTTTATAACCTTATCTTAATCAAAATGGGCATAAATAATGCATTATCTCTTGCCAGCACCCCGAAAAAAACCGCCATCAATATAGTCAGAATGGGTTTTTTGACTTCCATACCTGATGATTGGCTGCTTTGCCATTTTTCGGTAGGATAGCTCCCATATCCTCAACTAGTGAGGGACACGTCACAACAAAGTAATCCTATGGCAACTTCCCCAATCCCGACTCAAGAATCCTCTGTTAACTGGCATCTCCTGCTACAACAATTAATGGACAGTGAATCATTGACCCGCATTCAAGCTGCTGAGTTGATGCAAGGGTGGTTAACTGAAACCGTCCCGCCTGAATTATCAGGGGCAATTTTAACGGCGCTGAACTTTAAAGGCATTTCCGCCGAAGAGTTGACAGGCATGGCTCAAGTGTTACAGTCTCAATCAAAACAGGGTACTAACGGAGAATCTACCCAAGGGATGATGAACCTCATAGATACCTGTGGTACTGGGGGGGACGGTTCATCAACCTTTAATATTTCTACAGCAGTGGCTTTTGTAGCTGCTGCCTATGGTGTACCCGTTGCTAAACATGGCAATCGCTCCGCCTCCAGTCTGACTGGTAGTGCGGATGTGTTGGAAGCATTGGGGGTAAATCTAACAGCTGCTAGTGAAAAGGTGCAGGCGGCAGTAAAAGAGGTGGGAATCACTTTCTTGTTTGCCCCTGGGTGGCATCCGGCACTCAAAGCCGTTGCTGGTTTACGACGGACTCTCAAAGTCAGAACCGTATTTAATTTACTAGGGCCCTTAGTCAATCCCTTATATCCCACGGGTCAAGTAGTGGGGCTATTTACTCCCAAGCTTTTAACCACTGTTGCCCAAGCATTGCATAACTTAGGTAAACAAAAAGCAATTGTCCTACATGGGAGGGAAAAACTGGATGAGGCTGGCTTAGGAGATATAACCGACTTGGCGGTTTTATCTGAAGGTAAGGTAGAATTAACTACTGTAAATCCCCTGGAAGTAGGTGTAACTCCGGCTGCCATTAGTGCGCTGCGGGGTGGGGATGTCCAAGAAAATGCAGTGATTTTGAAAGCAGTATTACAAGGTAAGGGAACTGTGGCACAACAGGACGCTGTGGCCTTAAATGCTTCCCTAGCCCTGCAAGTGGCGGGTGTAATTCCTTTATTAGACCATGCCCAAGGGGTGAATGTGTCTAGGGCAATTCTTGAGAGTGGTGCTGCTTGGCAAAAATTAGAACAGCTAGTTGAGTTTCTGCAGGATTAACTTTTGAGCCTGATTAGTGACTGAAATAATCGGTTCGGACATGAGCTAGTCCTAAGCTGACTATTTTATTGACAAAACTATACTTATATTGACAAGCGTTGACATAAGTGAGTTAAGAAAATCGCCCACTTGATATATAATCCTACGATATCAAGTATTGAATTAAGACTATTGCCAACGCGAAAACCAAGCAATGATAGCGGTAGTCTTTCTTGTAAATCTTAAGAGAAATATCGCGTCT
>NZ_JANQDG010000120.1:0-14789 GCF_029891665.1 Anabaenopsis sp. FSS-46
CATGCTATTTATGATGATTGTAATCCCTGGTTTAATGCACTACTAATAACTAACTGATACTATCAAGCCATGATTTCGGCTCATAATTATTGCTGTTAAGAGGTTGTTTGATAATTTTTCAAAAAGTAATTTTTATCTTAGGGAACAGGGAACACCGGAATAGGGAACAGGGAACAGGGAACAGGGAACAGGGAATAGGGAACAGGGAATAGGGAACACCGAAGGATTGAGGTTTAGGGTGGGGTCAAACAATAGTTGATACACTAATCATAACTTTTCAGACTTTAGCTACTAATAGCGCCTCTGACTAAAATTACTGTACAGTCTACCCCAGAGGCGATCGCCTCTGGGATATTACCTTGTACTGCTTGCTGTAATAACCCCTCACGGGAAGCTCCTAAAACCACTACATCATAATCGTCGTCTTTGACCAGGTTAATCACTCCTTCGGCCACGGAGTCAGCTTGTAGGGGGAGAGCAACCACATGACTGGATAACTGACGACGACCCATTAAGACGCGGATGGCTTGTTCTAAAACCGTCATATCTGGTTGTAACTGGGAGGGTTTAAACACTTGGGTGAGGCGAATATATGGATGTTCCCCCAAGGTGGCTAAAGCGGGTAAGAGTTTAATCGCCGCTGTCGCATTGGGACCGCCAGCCATTGTCACCAACCAACGGTTAAATTGAGGAGAGGTAGAGGGGGTTAATTGTGGTTCGCTCAGGAGTTGAACAGATGGGGGAAATGGGGAAGGGGAAATTTTCCCCAGTTTGACTAACATCACATCACAGGTTGCTTGGCGAATGATGGTATCTACAACATTGCCAAAAATCCGACCGGGGGTAGAAGTTTCACCTTTCCACCCCATTAAAATCAGGTTGATGTGTCGTTCGTTGATGGTTTCTAATATGGCTTGGGCGGGGTCGTGGGCGACTCTAATTTGGGTGTGTAGAGGAATTTTCCACTTTTTGGCTAAAACTTCCGCTTGGCGTAGTAGGCGGCGACTGTGAACTGTTCTGACTGGTGTTTCTGATGGTGAACTGTGACGGGATACTAAAATGATTTGTACACATTCTATTTCATAGTGGCGCTCGCGGGCAATAGCGGCGGCCATTTCTAAGAGGATAGCGGCGGTGTGGGGATTGGCTATTGGTATCAATAATCTACCTCTGCCAATATTGGGCGATCGCGTTTGATAAACTAAGTAAGAAGGTTCCGTATGTGCTTTACTCACGTTCCCATGGTTGAGGTGTTCAGCTTGGGCGCGGATAATATCTGCACGGGTAATAATTCCAATTAACTTTCTCCCTTCTACTACTGGTAGGCGGCTAATTTGATACCTATCCAGCAAATACAACACATGACTGAGGTTATCCTTGGGTTGTACTGTCATGGGGGAGGGCTGCATAATAGACTTTAATAGTACCTTCTGTGGGGGTTGGCTCTGGTCTAGGATGTAGGAGTCACTATCGCGCTTAGTCACTAAATCCGATTGTGTAATCATTCCTACCAGTTTACCCTCCTCTACCACTGGAAAACCGCGATGATGGGAACGAGAAAATACTTGCATTGTTGCTTCTAATGTCATGTCTGCATCCAGGGTTTCTACTCGATGCTGCATGACATCATTGGCTGTTAATTTCCCTAATATCCCCTCGTTGGAAACTGCTTTGGTAATAGTGATCCCTTTTAGCCGTAATAGTTTGTCGTAGAGTGACCCCGGAATTACTTTGTCGGAAACCAAGTAAGCAGCTACAGAGACAATCATTAAGGGTAATACCAGATTGAAATCTGTAGTCATTTCAAACACAATTACAATGGCTGTAATGGGTACTTTAGAAACTGCACAAAAAAACCCTCCCATACCGGCTAAAGCGTAAGTGGTGGGAGAATCCACGGCTAAGAAATAAGAGGCGGATACACCTACCAGATGTCCTAAACAAGAACCCAAAATCAGACTAGGCGCAAATAACCCCCCAGGCGCACCGGAACCGAACGCAATGAGAGTGAGGAGAAATTGAGATAAAAAGGCGATCGCGGCAAAAGGTATATTAGGTTCGCTAATAATCATATACTCCCTTAAACCCGCATAATTACGGAAAGATTCTGGAAGTATTGCCACTACTAACCCAGAAATACACCCAGCTATAGCCATTTTCAACGGTAAGCTGAGATGGAGAGTTTGATAAATTTTAATACTAGTGATAATGCCACGGTTAAATAATGCACCCAGTAACCCGGCTAAAATTCCCAATACCAAAAAAAAGGGAATTTCTGGTAAGGAGAAGTTACTAGAGTATTGCAGCAATTCTAGGTTGAGTTGTAAACTCCCCCCACCCAACAACCGGGAGACTACACCACCAATAAAGGAAGCAATAATGGCGGTTCCTAAAGTCAGCCCTGATAAATCTTGAAGTAATTCCTCGACAATAAATAATACACCTGCAATGGGGGCATTAAAAGCCGCAGCTAAACCAGCACCGGCACCAGCTGCAATCATCTGGCGGCGATGGTCTGGGGAAGTGGGAACCCAGTTACTCATCCCTGCTGCTAAACCCGCGCCTACGTGAACTGTGGGACCTTGTCGCCCTAAACTCAACCCGGAACCAAGGGTAATGATGGCAGTAACTAACTTGATAATTGCGACTTGCCAGGATAATCTAATTGGTACATTAGCAAGGGTGGCTTTAACTTGCGGGATACCGCTACCTGAAGCTTCTGGCGCAAATCTATTGACTAAATACCCGGCTATCAACCCAAAGCTCATACCAATGGTAGGCAAGAACAACCATGCTGGCACAATTTGAGTGGTCTGTACCCGCCAAGTACCCAACCATCCCGCTCCCATTTTCAAGCATACCGCACCAAAGGCCGCTACAAGACCAATAATACAAGCCTCCGCGATCGCTAAACCTCTTGTGGGTTGCAACCAGATACGAAGGCGCTGAGTCAGAATAGAAAGGCCCATATGAAAATATCAATATCAGCAGATGCTTAGTCATTAGACACTAGACGCAGAAAATCTAGTCTCTAATCAAATATTGTGGACTTGTTTTTCTATTATGGTCTGATAAACACTGATAAACCTATTCAGGTTGAGAATCGGTGGTTTCTCCTTGCCAGGAGAGTGGAACCCCTGGCTAAATCTAATCATGGTTTTTCAATACACTTTACCAATTGTAGATAATCCTTCTACTATCAAGGATGGGGTATAACAAGACCCATTCCAATCTGCGTCACTACCTAATGCTACTAGTTGTTTGAGAACTGTGTAAACGTTACCTGCCACCATGGTATCCTTAACACGCCCAATGATCTCACCGTTTTTGACCCGATAGCCCAAATCAACATTAATGGAAAAGTCACCAGAAATACCGTTGCCACTACCGAGCATTTGATCTACAATTAATCCCTCATCCATTTGATGAATTAGTTCTTGTAGCGATGCCGAACCAGGTTGAATCAAGAAATTAAATAAGCCAGGACTAGGATAACTGCCAAAACTAGGACGAAACCCATTACCGGTGGTATTAATACCCAGTTTGTTGGCTGTGGTGCGATCGCAATAGAAATTCTGTAAAATTCCGTTTTGGATAAAAACTACAGTAGTAGTGGGAATACCCTCATCATCAAAAGGACAACTATAGGGACCTGCTTGGGGATCTTGGTAGAGGGTGAGACCGGGGGAGATGACTTGTTGACCTAGGCGTTCTACCCAGGGGGAAGCTAATTCTAAAATCCGCTTACCATTCAAAGCCGCTTGTACGGTTCCCCAAAGCATATCCGCAGCCTTAGAGGTAAACAAGACGGGAACCCTACCCATGGGGGGTGGGACGTTGTTTATAGACCAATCTAATCTTTGTAAAATTTGATCAGCTAATTTTTGCGGGTGCAGAATATCCCTCTGGGTTTCTCCATCAGCCACACTCAAAAAATCATCGCCCTTGACCCATTCCGCAGCCATGTAGGAGCTGAGAGTAGTGTCAGTGTAGTAACAATCTAAACCTGCACTATTACAAAGTCTGGTAGTTTCCACATCACATTCCCAGTCACTGTTGCAAAGCACATCGGGATAGACATCACGGATGAGAGCGATCGCCTCTCTCCCCCAATTTACTAATACTTCTAAGGATACAGAGTGACCTATATCTGGGTAATTTGGCCGATAATTATTGACTAAATCTACTGGTTCCGGTATACTGATACGACTTAAGGCTAGAGCGCGTTCTACCATTGTTTGTGGAGAGACACAACCATAAGCTACGGTTAGTCCCGGTCGCCCATCGCGCCATAGTCGTAGTGCTGTACCTTCAGATTCGCTGGTTTCTACCTGTTTGAGACGGTTAGCTTCAAAAAAGACAGGACGAGAAAGCGATCGCGACTGATAGACCTCTGCTGCTTCCGCTCCCGATTTAATAGCTAGTTCTAGCAGATGTTCTGCTAGGGTGTCTTGTGAGAAATTTTCAGAACCCATGACCCTCGATCAATTGTCGTGTTTGGATTTGTCAGCGAGCAAATGAATCAACGCAGATAATTATCCCAAATCATTGGTACCTATCCGCGTTGTCTGCACCGAGAAAATTTTGCTAAAATTATCCGAATGTATGAATATATACTGATATTATGTTTTTTCCTTGGTCAAAAATCCCCCCCTAATTAGCCCAGATTTAAATTAGCCCAGATTTAAATTTTGCAGCAGCCAAAATCCGGTAAAAGATTCTGCTTGAGGATCAGACTGGACACCAATAAAATGCACTCCATTAGCTTCTTGTTTGGCTTTTTCGTAACCTTTGGCTTCTGCTAAAGTTTGGGGGTTGTTGATATTAGCCAAAATCCAACTTTCAGTAGCACCGGTTTCTAAAATTAATCTTTGCCCTTGTTTAGTGTCAAAGTTCAAGCAAGCCAGCTCTAAACCGGACATCCACCCCGCTATAGGTAAGGCTCTGGGTGAAAAAATTAACACACCGGGAATGCGAGTTTCTGGGGAGACATTGGCCAGTTCTAAGGGAAAAGCCTCACCAAAACCAATATCCCACTCTGGCATATCAGCAAATTCAGCAGCTTGTAGGCTAACAAATGCCCATTGTTCGCCCTCTAAAGCATCGGGTAACCGTTGGGGTAAAGGGCTGTCTAAACGCACCGATGCATTGGTTCCCTGTTGATATCCGGGTTCTTGAGGATAAACCTCCTCCATTCGCTGTTTCAACCATTGATTGAGAACTAAAATCCGGCGGCTAGCTTGAGCGGGGATACCCGCATCCTGACAAGCTTTAGTGATCATATTGTTCATTTGACGGCGAAAGAAGCGGATTTTGATTGGTGCTTCCCCAGCCTTGTCAATGGCCTCCTGTAACGCCGTCCGCAACCAAACCGAATTTACCTGAGTACTGGGACAATACTTGGCATAACGAAATAAAGATTCCGGTTTGGTGCGAATATCCGACGGACTTTCGCATATTAAGACTTCCCAAACTTTTTTCTGCTTTTCATCTAAAATTGGACGAGAGTAAAAATCAATTTCCCAAATACTACTCATGTTTGGTTCCGTAAAATTCTGGCGACTTGATATTTTTTGATATTTTTATCTTAAGAGGGAATGGGGTGCAAACCAGTTGAGCAATTAGTGATCACGTCCAAGGGAAAAACTTTACAGGATACCAGCTTTGACGCAATACGTGGGCTGCAAAACTTGAAACTAACCACTCTTGGAGTTTACCAATGGTTCCCGAAGAAACTGCGATCGCGCTAATGTCAGTCATGACCCCGATCTCTAAAACCTCGGTAAAGTTTTTTGTTGGGCAAACAGGGGATTTTCCCGGAGATCCGATTACTAGTAACTCAGTAACGTTAAAATAGGTCTGATTTCTTCCTGAATAGAAAAACTATGACAATCTATCCCCATTCTACTCTCCAAAGTGCCTTTGCTGACCGCCGTGTACTCAAAGTTATTAGCGGCTTGAATAACTTTGATCGCGATCGCGTAGCTGCTACTATCAAAGCAGCTGAACTCGGTGGTGCAACTTTTGTCGATATCGCCGCCGATGCTGATTTAGTCCAGATGGCTAAAAACTTGATTAATTTACCGGTTTGTGTATCAGCAGTTGAACCAGAAAAATTTGTCTTAGCGGTCAACGCTGGTGCTGATTTAATTGAAATTGGTAATTTTGATAGTTTTTACGCCCAAGGACGGAAATTTACCGCTGAGGAAGTTTTAGCACTGACTCAGCAAACCCGCGCCCTGTTACCAGAAATTACCCTATCTGTGACAGTTCCCCACATCCTAGAACTAGATCAACAAGTACATCTAGCAGAGGAACTAGTCAAGGCGGGGGCAGATATTATCCAAACCGAAGGCGGTACCAGCAGTCAACCTACACACCCTGGAACTTTGGGATTAATTGAAAAAGCAGCCCCCACTTTAGCCGCAGCTTATGAAATTTCCCGTGCTGTTTCCGTACCTGTACTGTGTGCTTCGGGTATTTCCAGCGTCACCGCACCTTTAGCTATAGCCTCTGGTGCTGCTGGGGTTGGTGTGGGTTCTGCAATTAATCAACTCAACAGTGAAGTGGCGATGATTGCTGCGGTGCGGGGTTTAGTTGAAGCTTTAGCTAGTGCTAACACCAGAGCAATTATTTAACTTCAGCTCTGATTCTAACTTGGGAATAACTGCATCTGTACCCATGCGTTGCTGCTAAAGCAGCAGCGCTGGGGCCATGGACTAGGTGGGACTCAAATAAGTTCTACAATTGAGCAGTCAACCTTTACCGAAGTTAAATCAAAATCCCTGGAATCCTTATTGTGATGTTTTGAACCTCTTATTTCCCCACAGACCAAGAACGAACTTGACCTAAAGTTACAGGAATCCTATCACTAACATCAATAGTAAACAGATAAACTTTTTTAGCTCTACGGCCATTTTCCGGGTCAAAAAACTTCAATTTCACATCCCAACAATCACTATTAATTCTGCAAAAAGGACTTTTTTCTACCTCAATACTATCAAGCTGCATACCCGTAGAAATAGCTTGGCTAAAACTAGAAGCTGCTTGAAAAGCATTAGTGACAGAAAAATTCAGCGCCCGATCTTTAGCAGTTTTTCCTACATTTTGTAAATCATAGTAAACTCGATTTAAGAAACTACTTAAAGCTTTCCGCATTGCCATTTCTTGGGCTGGTGCAGTGCCTTCCGTAATCACAGTTTGCAAAGCTGCATCTACCAAACTGTTAACTTTCCAGCCATACATTCCCCTAGTATTAGTTAGAGTAATTACAGGTACAACTTGACCAGAAAATAACTCTACAGTTCTATCTGTTAACCTGGCGGGAATACTCACCCGTTCCACAAAATCATCACTGTCTTCTGGTTGAATTTGTCCCTCTAACATGGCAATTAGAGTTTCATAGATATCAGCAGCAAAACCGCTAACGGGTTCTAAAGCATAAATGGGAGTCAGTTCTTGGTTGAGAGTCCAAATTAAAGGTTTAGCTTCGCTGGGGTTTGCTGACAGATAATCAACCATTTGCTGGGTATCATAAGGGTTAGCAGGGATAATTGCACCGTCAATATTCACTGCTGGCATTAATTGTTTAAAAGAGTCCCTTCTGGCTTCATCACCAAAGTCATAACCAATAGTACCCAAAGCATAGACAAGTTTAGAAGCCGCACTAGGGGTAACACCTTCTGTTATTTCATTTCTGTGAATAGTAGCAACTTCTACACCAGATTCTCTTCCCCAGTCTCCGGCTGGGAATGCCTTTTCCAAGGCTCTGTCCGATGATATAGTGAGGGGGACAGCTTCTGATGTCCCATTTCCAGGTAGAACCTGGGAACGAGAGATTTTTACCCCCTTCTGTTGGGGGGATAAGGGTTGGGGGTGAGGTTCTAACCTTTCTCCCGTCAATAATTGAAAGGCACCGGGAATATTCAACTTACCCAACAAACACCGTTCTGGTTCTTCCACATCTTCGGGGTTACAGGGAATAGCACTATTTAAAATTGCTTCCCGCACTGCTTCCGCGTTGGGTTGTTCTCCCCGTTGTAGTTGCATACTCATTAATAATGCAGAAACACCTGTAACAATAGGTGCAGCGCAACTTGTACCTTTTTCTTTGATAGGTTCTTCGGTTCCTGGTTGTGCGCCTAAGATATTTTCCCCATTGGCCATTACACCCTTATTTTGATATTCTCCCCCGTAATTGCTAAATTTAAAGGGTTGTCCGTCGTCACGCATTGCACCAACGGTAATTACACCTGGAAGAATTGAGGGAATACACCAACATTCGCCTTTATCGTTACCACCAGGGGCAATAATTAACATATTATTGTCTTGGCATTGTTTGACAGCACGGGCAAATAAATCTGGTGCTACTCCGGTTTGGGTGGGGTGACAAGCGGCGATATGGATGATATTTGCACCCCATTGCAAAGCTGTATTGATGGCGTGGGTGAGGTTGATGGGGGAAATAAAATCATCACCAGCAAAGGAAATGGGAATATTTAATGCTGTACATAAAGGAGCAATACCAGGGGCGGGTGTGTTGTGTTGCCCTAAAATTGTGCTAGAAATGTGGGTAGCATGACTTGATAATTCTATCCGTCGTCTAATAGCTTCGGGAAAGGGGGCAAAAAATGCTTCTCGTTCTTTTTTCGCTTCTTCTTTGTCGTGGTCTGGGTCGTCTTTTTTGTCTTTTTGTTGTTGGTTAAATTCTAAATATAAGTTGAGATAATAATAATATTCTTCGTTGAGTTCAATATCTTCTGACCAGTAGGGTTTAAATTGACTAAAATTTGCCCCTTGAAAACAACTGCGTTCTAAATCCGCAGCACCGTCAAGGATAGCAATTTTAATCCGGGGGTCGCCTTTTGTGCGTGTCCAAATTTGGGAAATTCCGGGGATGTCTGTCAGGTTAGGCATGGTTTTGATTGTGTTGTTGTAATTGGTGTTATAATAATTAGGGGTAAAAAGTCTAATTTTTTATTTTTTTATAAAGTTAATGCCAGCTAAAGATATTTTTCATGATGCTGTTAGGATAGGGTTAGAAAAAGAGGGTTGGGTGATTACAGATGATCCTTTAAGGATAGAAGTCGGTGATGTAGAAATGTATATTGATCTCGGTGCAGAGCAAGTTTTAGCTGCTGAAAGAGAAGGAGAAAAAATAGCGGTGGAAATTAAGAGTTTTATTGGTACATCTAATATCTCTCAATTTCATCAAGCCATTGGACAATTTTTTAATTATCATTTGGCATTAGAAGAACAACAACCAGAACGAGTTTTATATTTAGCTGTTCCTTCAGGAATTTATTACTCTTTCTTTCAATTACAATTTATCAAAACAGTTGTTGAGCGTTCCCAACTTAAAATCATGATTTATGATCCAATTCAAGAGGTAATTGTATCATGGAAAAACTAGAACAATATCGCAATTATGTCAAACAAGTGATCACAGAATATGCTCAATTAGGTTCAGCTAAGGATGAAATTGAAGAACAATTGATTTTTGATACCGTTGGCGACCATTATCAATTAATGTATGTAGGTTGGAAAAACAGACGACGGCAGCATGGTTGTGTTTTGCATTTAGATATTAAAGATCATAAAATTTGGATACAACATGATGGAACTGAAATTGGCATAGCAGATGAGTTAGTTAAATTAGGAGTGCCAAAATCAGATATTGTTTTAGCATTTCATGAACCTTTGGTGAGACAATATACAGGTTTTGCTGTTGGTTGATTTTCATATATAGCAGGGAACAGGGAACAGAAGTGAAAGTCCTTCTGTGTATGGTTTTTGGTTAAATTCTCTATCTCATTCAAGTGCATACCGCTATAAGATTTTCACATGAATTTTAGATCATTTTTGGAAATATTTACATTATGTCATACAGTGATTTTACTCTTAGAAAAGTTAAGCAAACTTTTGGCATAAATACCATTGAAAATCAAAAGTTTCTGCCAGAAATCAAGCCAATTGCTGCTAGTGGGACTCTGACAGATTTTCTAGCAGAAAGTTTACCGTTAGCTATAGCGACAGGAAGTGAAAAAGCACGTTCTGAGTTAATCATTAGTCCGGTTTTACTAGAAGTCCGTAAGATATTACAAAGAAAAATTAGTTTATTTTCTGGTACAGATTTTACTGTAGATTCGGCTTTAGGATTGAATGGAGTCTGTGATTTTGTTCTGAGTCGTTCACCGGAACAGTTAGAAGTTGAAGCACCGGCGGTGATGATTGTGGAAGCCAAAAAAGCAGACTTAAATCCTGGTATTGGTCAGTGCATTGCGGAAATGATTGCTGCTCAAAAATTTAATGAGATTAATAATCAACCCATTGCTATAATTTATGGTAGCGTAACTAATGGCACTGCTTGGCGATTTCTACAATTAACAGAACAAACTGTAACTATTGATTTTACAGATTATCCTCTTCCTCCTGTTGATGTCATATTAGGCATTTTAGCTTGGATGGTAACTTCTGCTAACTAGATAATTGTCACCAATCAGGATTTACGGTTACTGAGCGATAGCCTGACTGGTGACTAACTGGATAATCTACTAATAAAATCCTCATATTCTGGACTTGCTAAACCCTGTTGGACAACGGTTAACACTTTTCCTAAATCACCTGCTAATAATGCTGTTTTGTCTAACCATAAACCAGGGAAAACCTGAGAGCAAGTTATACCATCTGCATTGGGTTGAAGTTGAATATACTCCCCTTGTTGTAGCCTAAACCAATCAAATTGATAGTCATAAACTCGCCAGATTAAATATTCTTGCACTTGATTACGACGATAAACTTTGAGTTTTTCATGTAAATCATAGGAAGCACTAGAAGCAGCAATTTCTACTATTAATTCTGGCGCACCTTCTACATAATCATCTTTATTTATTCTTGATTGTCCTCCTGTTTCAATTCTTAATAAAGCATCCGGTTGTGGTTCGTTATCTGTATCAAGAAGGACGGTAGTATTATCCAGTGCTTCCACTCCTGGGGTAGCTGCTTCATAAGCGATTAACCAACCCATAATGCGAGCATGGGGTTTGCCGTGTTGTTTTGCTCTAACGGGTGATGCCACGTAAACCACTCCTTCGATTAATTCGGCTTTTTTGAGATTCGGCATGGCATGATAACGCCGTTCAAATTCATGACGGGTTAATTTGTCGCCGTTTTCTAGGGGAGGAATAGTTAAGATGGGAGACATGGCGTTAGTAGATATCATAATTTGCTCGAATTTTGCAGAAAATGAAATTGTCACCAATCAGGATTTCCAGGATTTAAGGATTTACAGGATGTTATATGAGGAATTTTGGTTGGGATGGTAAATTTTGCTCATAATTGATTGCGATTAATTTGGTGGATGCCAACCTGCTTTAACCCAATTTTTACGCACAGTAACAGCTAAACTATTATTCAATCTCAACGCCCCGACTGTAGCACGACCACAGGCTGTCAGACCGATAATTTCTGTCCCCTCTGGACTCCAAGTAAAATGTTTTTGCCATTGTTGTTGACGAGGATTAAATAGAGAAACTATTTCACCAGATTTAGGATCTAAATTCTCAGTTTGTGTCCATTTGTATTGATTACATAATTCACACGCTAAACAGAGATTATCTTCTGTATTATCTCCTCCTTTAGCTACAGGTTGAATATGATCAATTTGCAATCTACCCATAATATAATCTTGATGACTAAGGCAATACTCACAGCGATTTTCTGCCCGTTCTCTCACTTTTTGGCGTATGGTTTCAGATAGAGAACTCATGGTGACAAAGGAGTTTTTATTCCCCGTTTAACAGCTTCGGCTAAACCTTCAGATTTTCTTAATTGTCCCATTTGATAAAGGGACATTAAAATTAATAATTCATAACGTTCTCCTGCTGTTAAACCTGTATTTTTTCCTTTAGCTTGCAGTTCTCCCAAGCGTTGATTTTGAACTACATCCATTTTTAAATTAGCTAATTCTAGAACTTCCTGATCAGAAATATCAGCAATGTTTGAATTAATGCTCATTTCTGAGAGATTATCTAAGGTAGGTAATACTATTTCTAGGGTGTCAAGCAAAACGTCTGATATCTCTCGCGCTGTTGCTTCTCCAAGACGCTGGACAGAAGCAGCTAAACTTTCGGGTAAGTTAATAGTTATGGGAATTGTCATAGAAAATAAAATTCTTTATTACAATTATAGTTTAGATAATGAAATTGTTACCAATCAGGATTTACAGGATGTTACCCAAAATTTTGGTAATTTTGTGATTTAATTTTGTTGGGTTGCGCTGTCGCTTAACCCAACCTACATCTAACCTATAGATATCATTATTGTCAGATTATGTCTTTTTTAAGCTATTTTTTGTAATATTTGGGGTTGGGGTATGGGCTTACCGATTTGATTATAGCCATACAGCAAGTCTTCTAACACTTCCTTGGCATTTTCTAGAGCTTCTTCATAGCTTTCTCCGTGGGTTTTAGCATATTTTCCCCACTCAGGTAAAAAGGCAATATAGGCTTGATCTTCGTCAGACCATTGAATTAAAATACTATATTTCATAGTTTATCTGCTTTTTCTAATTGTTCAAATTCTTTGATACTTTCTATTATATCTTTCTCTTGATAAGGTTTTGCATCTTTGCTGTCTTTGCCAGATAGAACTACAGGTTTTGGTAAAAGTGGATGAATCCAGTAAGAATGACTACCTTTTCCCCGCTTTGGTAATAATGTAAATCCTGCTTTTTGCAACATCTGTTTTAATTATCTAATTTTTTTGGGCATTTAGTTTTATTTATTTGGACTTCTGGAAATTGCATTTTAATGATGTTATTTAACGTTTTGGTGATTTTGTAATTTAATTTTGTTGGGTTGCGCTGTCCCTTAACCCAACCTACATTTTCTTATTAGTTTTTGTTGGTGGTTATAGGAGAACTCATTTGATAATACAGATTCAAATTTTCTATCCTCCCAGCTATTATTTCATTTTCCCGTAGTCCTACAATTGTTCCCTGTACAGGTTGTTCTCGATAATAGGCATGAACTCGGTTAGCTAAATCATTGCGTAAATTAGCAATAAAGTTATTAGGGTCACTGGTACGATAATAAAGGATTTTTTCTGGGTTGGCTTGGCTAAAACCAATAATTAATGACCAACAGCTATCTAAAAGTTGTAAAGCCTGGGGTGAGAGAACTTTGGCTAGTTGTTGAAATTTTTCTTTGCTAATACTGGGATAAACCTCGATTTGACTACCACCATAGAAGTCAAAGTCAAAGCCAATGACAACGGAATTATCTACCAAAAATGGTTGCAATTCTTCAGCAGGTTGACATAGGGATATTGCCTTGGCTAATTTTTGGGGATAATCACTGATGATAAACCAAAATTTGAGGCGAGAAGCACTAAATTCTCTTCTTAAATCAATACCTACTAATATCTGGTGGACTTTACTGAAATCGAAATCATTGCCAACAAAATTCTCAATGAGATGATAAGTTAATTTAACATCTGTCTTGGCTGCTACTTGCTGAAAAAAATTAATAGCTGTCTGATAATCTTGCCAATTTGGTTGATTACGAAATAAATTAAACCGAGCCGGATACAGTTGATCTTTTTGGATTTTACAAGAACATTCTAATCCCCAATGTGTAACTTTTTGAGCAAAATCATCGAAAATATTCAGGGTGTAGAGATGGTCAACATCAAAGATATGTTTATGTTGATTGATGTAATGTAGATTTTTTTGGCTACCTATAAATAAATTCTCAGAAATAGTCATTTATAATTCCTTCTTGTGCCTAGACAACCTCGAAATTTACAGTCTGGATACTCTTATCACATTACCACCCGTTGCAATAACCGCGAATTCAAATTATCACGGCGTGAATGTCGGGAAGTGTTTCTTTATGCGATAAAAAAGGCTTTGGATAAATACAATTTCCAGCTTTATGCTTTGTGCATTATGTCAAATCATGTTCATTATTTGATTGCACCTAAACAGCCAGAAGAGTTACCCAAAATTATGCACTTCCTCAACTGGTACACGGCGATGTGTTTTAATCGGATGTTAAGAAGAACAGGACACTTTTGGGAGAAACGATATTACTGTGATGGATTTCCTTCTTCAGATAGAGACAGAGCATTAAATACTTTACGGTATATTCATGGTAATCCTAAAGCTGCAAAAATGCGCCAGAGTTTTTTCTATGACTTCAGCAATTATGGCAGTTATGAATCCTTAACTGATGATGGTTTAACTCAATGGCATCCGGCTTTTTTACGGCTAGGAAGCAGTTTAGAAGAATGTGCCAGAAAGTATAAAGGCTTTTGCCAAAAGTATAAACCCAAGGGGAAGACCCCAACCCAATGCCACTGGGGTAGTAAGCTGTTGGCTGGGGTTCATCTCACGGATAAGGGTTCAACCACTAACCCCAAAAAATCTAAGTCCAGTTTACCACCACCCCCGTGCCAGGTATCCGAAACCCCCGAACTGACAAGGATTGTCCGTCAATTCATCGAGGCGAACCGTGGGACAAGGGATGTAGAAAAAGACTTTTGACCTTTTTTGAGGTGGGTGATAAAATAAGGTGACTTACTCCGCGTCGTCGCCTGCAAATGGAAGAAGAGGAGTTGCAAATGGAAGAGTGGTGGTGGAGTAGGAAAGGGGTGTAATCTGACCGCTTTGGTCCTTAGAAGCAGAGATGGTTTCCCGTTCTACGGGAGCAACTTGTTGGGGGCGGATGTTTTTCTTAGTCATGGTGTTTTTTTCCTTTTTGTTTGTTTAGATCACTTCTTCGATGTGA
>NZ_JANQDG010000121.1:0-4782 GCF_029891665.1 Anabaenopsis sp. FSS-46
CCCCTGCCCCCTGCCCCCTGCTATATATATCTAGTATCATCCACCCTGAGCCAGATGGAATCAGCAGTGAAGACTTTTAAGCTTAACTTAGTTACAGCCTAAATCTACCAGGTGTAAAACCCTATCCCTGGGGTTGTGAGCCGGAATTTTCAAAGATTAATTCCTATGCTTGATGCAACTATCACCAACATAGTCGATGGGGTGCGTGGGTACGCCCACCCCTTAACCGGCGCTACTCAAGACTACGAACCATTGCTGAACTTAATTGGCGAAGCCTCCTACTGTACCCGTGAATTTTACCAGCAACGGGCAGAAATTACCAAGCGACTCATTCAAGAACAGGGATTTACAGCTTGATGATACCAAGGGGGTTCAACCTCTAGACCGCGTTCTTACCTGGGAAATGGGAGACGCACCCGAAACTTTTCCCTCTGGTCTTTAGAAAACCGGTTTTTACCCTGTGCTCACATCCCCAATCTTTGCTGTGACTCACTCACTCATGTAATTAATTGGAGCTAAAAATTATGGTATTAAGTCGCTGGGAACCTTTTAGAGAAATAGAAACCATGCAACGCCAGATGAATCGTCTCCTTGATCAAATTGCCGGACCCGGTGAAACTGGGGATATCCTGAGCGATCGCTTAACATTTGTACCCCCAGCAGAAATTGACGAAACCCCGGAGCAAGTCACCCTGCGGATGGAAATTCCCGGGATTTCACCCCAGGACTTAGATGTTAAAGTCGCAGCAGATACAGTTTCCGTCACCGGTGAGCGTAAATCTGAAATCAAAGAAGAAAAAACAGGTATGCGTCGTTCAGAATTTCGCTATGGCAGATTTCAAAGGATAATACCCCTACCATCTCGCATTCAGAACGATCAAGTACAAGCAGATTTTAGAAATGGTGTTTTATGTCTCACTATGCCTAAAGCCGAAGAAGAAAAGAGAAGAGTAGTTACCATTACCTTACCAGGACAAGACCAGAAGGAGCTAACCGGCAGTTAACTCTCCATTTTTTTGTGAACCAAGGGGCGATGCTCCCTCAACAGCAGTATTAAATTAATCTATCGCCCCCTTATCTATCAAACCATGTAGAAACCTACGCAGATTTACTCATCAGTTGGGATGATAACTGTGGAGGGGAATATTCAGGAACCAGCACTTTCAGCAGAGATAAGAGAGTATCTCTGTCTTCTGTTTGGGCTGCTAAGAATAGCTGATGCAGATATGGCTCTAGCTTTGTCCAAGGTATCATTGCTTCCTGGGCGGCATAAATTTTTGGATGTATAGTTTTTCTAACATTGTCTTCTTGAATCAACAGCTCTTCATAGAGCTTTTCCCCTGGACGCAACCCTGTGATCTTAATCTCAATGTCCTTCCCTAAAACTAGACCACTGAGTTTCACCATTTGCACCGCCAGATCGTAAATTTTCACCGGTTCCCCCATATCCAAGAGGAAAACCTCCCCCCCATCCCCCAGAGCGCCCGCTTGAATGACCAGGCGAGCTGCTTCGGGAATGGACATAAAATAGCGAGTAATTTCGGGATGGGTAATAGTAATCGGTTGTCGCTGCAAAATTTGCCGCTGAAATCGGGGTACCACTGAACCAGTACTATTTAAGACATTACCAAACCGCACCATAATCAAACGAGTGTAAGTGTCCGGCTGTTTTGATAAAGCTTGCAAAATCAACTCAGCCACTCGTTTGGTTGTTCCCATCACACTGGTGGGACGTACAGCCTTATCGGTAGAAATTAAAACAAAAGTCTCAACTTTACACTCATTGGCCGTGCGGGTAGCTACTAGTGTACCGTAAATGTTGTTAATCACTCCTTGGGCGGGGTTCTTTTCCACTAAAGGAACGTGTTTGTAAGCCGCAGCATGATATAAAGTATCAACATCATATTCTGTAATTACCTGTTTGAGACGTTCGGCATCAGTTACTGAGCCTATACAAGCAGAACAAGACAAATTAGGGTAGGTTTCTCGTAACTCTATCTCAATGCTATATAGTGCAAATTCATTTAATTCATATAGAACCAGGTGGCGGGGTTGTTGTTGAGCAATTTGGCGACAGAGTTCTGAGCCAATAGAACCACCAGCACCCGTGACTAAAACAGATTTATTTGTGATGTTGACTCGCAGTAACTTGGGATCTGGTAGAACTTCCTCACGTCCTAAAATATCGCCTATATTAATTTGGCGCACGTGAGCAATGGAGACTTTACCAGATATGATTTCTGCTAGGGTGGGTACTGTTTTGACTTCTAAATCTAGAGCTTTGAGTTCCGCAACAATTCCTTGCTTTCTTTTGGGGGTAGCTGATGGAATTGCTAAGAGTACTAGCGACACCTGGTACTTGTTAATTAGATATTCCAACTTCTCAGGGCTATAAACTTGAATGCCATTAATCGCATGTTTCCATAGTTGTGAATTGTCGTCCACAAAGGCTATAATTTCAAAGTTGTTATCCTGAGCAAGTGCTTGGGATAGTTGAAATCCAGCTTGTCCGGCTCCATAGATAATTACTGGTTCCAGGGATACCTTGCTATCTGCTACATTGCCATTGGGTTGAGAATGCTGTTTTAATCTCAGGGGGGAACTCAAACCATATAACAGCCATCGGGCTATGAGTCTGACTGTGACTATTAAAATTAGTGTGATTAAAGTATCTAATATCTGAACAGAGATGGGGAGGAAATTGACCCGGAAAATCAAGTCCAGGATGATCAATCCTCCTTGTCCCAGGATAACTGATTTGAATGCTGTGTATAAAAAAGCAAATTCACTGTACTTGAGGACATTTTTGTACATTCCCAGTAGGGCAAATAACAGGATTTTTCCGGGAATCAGCAGAATAATCAAAGGGAGATGTTTACCCAGCATATCCAAAGGAAATAAACTCTGGGAATTTATGCAAAATGCAATATAAATTGCCAATAAAAATAGTAGAGAGTCAGTTAAATAGAGAATCAGATGCTTTTTTGTTCTTGAGGAAGTCTTGAGAAAATGGGCAATATTTTTGATAAAAACAGTTTTTTTCAAAACACTAAGCAGAAAATATGTTATTCGCATAATTATGTATGTGAAAGTGTGATCAAACAGTTTTGAAGTTAAATTTGGTAGAAATTAAGTATTAATAATCAAATCCCCGACTTCTCGTAACAATTGTACATTACCAGGAGTCGGGGATCTTTGGGGGATCTTGAGTAAATTTACACAGTTATGATCTGCTATTCCCTCTCGCCGATTGCAAGCGGGGATTGTAACTGGCTCCGGTGCGTCCAGTGACTAGCCACAGCACTGAGCGCCCTATGTCTCTAGCGATGCGGGGTCGAGCTTCTCGCCGAGAGCTTTGGGAGGGGACGGGTACGGGAGTAAAGGCGATCCCATGACTACCAAAAACGATAGTGGCGATCGCCTGGGATCGCGGCATATGGTAGTCTGAGGTGACGAGATAGACGTGGCGAATATTATTTTGTTGCAAAGGTGCAACCATTGTGGTAAAGTTAGTGACTGTATCTGTGGCGCGGTTGTCGTACTGGATGCGATCGTCTCCCTGTAGTCCTTGGTTGTCAAGTCCGCCTAAGATGCTGCGGATTTCCGGGTCGCCCACGGAGACCCAGATGGGAAGGTCAGGGAATTCTTGAGCCATTTCTCGGGTGAACTTGGCTCTGCTGCTGTCCCCACTGAGCATCAAGATGGCTTGGGGGTGGGGGTTTTGTTGAAGTGCTATGGCTAGACGCAGGGGGATAGCAGTGGCTATGGTGAACATTCCCAAGCAACCAGCTAGGGTAAATAGGCGCAGAGGTTTGAGCATAATCCATAGATAAGATTTCAGATATATGCCTATGTTAGAGGCAAATTTTTCATCTGAGATAATTTTCCCCAGATATCCGGTTATCTCACCTTGACCTGAGATTCTAGCCACCGGTGAAATGTGGCTAGGGTAGTTTGAATTTTTGGTAAAATTTCTATATCGCATCCGTGGTAGTGTTAAAGGCGATCGCACCAGCACTAGTTAGTACAGGTAGGCGATCGCACCATCACCAGTGTATTTAACAGTAGTATTCCTATTTCTCCTGATGTATACCATTTAACCAAGCTTCTAGGTCAGCAATGGTAGTAAAGTCTAGGAGGGCTTCCCCTAGGGACTCCAGTTGATTCAGGTCTAAGGAACGGATTTGAGCTTCTTGGTTGGGGGACAATACCCCACATCGGCGATTAACCTGACGGATAATTAGCTGGGCTTCACCCTCCTGTTTACCTTCGGCTTTACCTTCGGCTTTACCTTCCTTAGCTCCTAGTTGAAACACATCCCGATAGAATCTTGTCTGGGTAATATCTGCTGTTTTCAGGTCTAACATCTTCAATATTTCCTCTGGACTGATTTGGGGGAATTTGCTTACTAGTATAGCCTCTATCAAGTCTAGTCTTTGTGTGAATTGTGTTTTGTTCTCTACATTTTGCAGTAGTTTTTGGGCTGCTTCACCTACCCGGTTTTGAGGGAGAACAATTAACTGCAATATTCCCAGGTTAGGACTTAGGTCTGTTTCTAATAGCAAGTCTTCCAGGTAAAGTCTCTGTACGTCTTCCTTTAAGATTGATCGATAAGGTATTTCTGACCCCAGTTGATGACCACGGGATTTGAGGATGATTAGTCCTCGGCATGGTCTGCTGATGTTATATTGTTTGAGGTACAAGCAAACTTCTGCAAAGTAGCGCCCATAAAAACCCTTATCTGGTTGCATTTGGGCTTCCAGAAATACTATGGGTAGGTTG
>NZ_JANQDG010000122.1:0-6846 GCF_029891665.1 Anabaenopsis sp. FSS-46
CCACATACATGATTTCCTAGTCGGATTCATCCGACTTCAGCTTTCAGACAGGGGTTTTAAACCCCTGGCGTCCTCGGTAGCATCAAACGGCGTTTTAAACCCCTGGCGTCCTCCGTAGCATCAAACGGCGTTTTAAACCCCTGGCGTCCTCCGTAGCATGAAACGGCGTTTTAAACCCCTGGCGTCCTCCGTAGCATGAAACGGCGTTTTAAACCCCTGGCACACTAGCCCATTGCAACAGTTGCAAAATATACTATATATTGGTTTGATATCCAGTGCTAGCTTATAGCTAAAACTTAACAGCATTTCCAGACCTTACCCCCAGCCGTCACCAGACCTTTAACCTTGGGGTGTAATTTCCCATGGCCACAATTTAGCAGCCAACACCTATAATAACTACACACCGACAATGACCATCAACAACCGCGAACGAATAGGCAGAGCCTTAGATTTACTACAAAAAGGCTTGTATCCCTTTTTAGAAAGGGAAATGGGCGCAAAATATGGTGATAAGTGGGTAGTTGCTGCTACTCCCTTCGTTTCCGAAGACCGCACCCTACGCCGCCCCGTGGCTCAAATGCTCAAGCAGGATGTAGCAGAAGTCCTCAAAGTCATGTGGAATCAGTGGAACGAAGTATTTAACCAAACTCTGGGTAAAGCCGAAAGAAGCTTAGTGAGTGAATTAATGCTCACCCGTAACGCCTGGGCCCACAATCAGCCATTCTCCACAGATGATACCTACCGCGCCTTAGATAGTATTAACCGTCTTTTGACCGCCATTTGCGCCCCAGAAGCCGATGACGTAGAAAAGCAAAAACAAGAACTCCTACGCATCCGCTTTGAAGAACAAGCGCGCAGGGAAACCCGCAAAGCTGCTGCAACTTCCGTAGAAACCCATCCCGTTAGCGGTTTCAAACCCTGGCGAGAAGTAGTCACCCCCCACCCAGATGTTGCTTCCGGTCGCTACCAACAAGCAGAATTTGCCGCGGATCTTTGGCAAGTTTACCTAGATGAAGGTTCCGACGAGTACCGCTTACCTACAGAATTTTTTCGCCGCACCTATTTAACCGAAGGACTTAAACAACTGCTGCTGAACGCCTTACAGCGATTCTCTGGCCAGGGGGGTGACCCAGTAATTGAATTACAAACTAATTTCGGTGGGGGTAAGACCCACGCTCTGCTGGCATTATATCATCTGTGCTTTGGTGTTCCTCTCAAAGACCTACCGGAATTGGAACCAGTTTTAACCACCGCCGGGATGTCAGAGTTACCAGAAAATGTGAAAACTGCGGTGATAGTAGGTAACAAAATACCCCCCGGTCAACCAGACACAAAAACAGATGGTACAGTCGTCAGAACCCTGTGGGGAGAAATAGCTTGGCAATTGGGCGGTAAAGAAGGTTACGAAATGTTGCGGGAAACAGACGAAACCGCTACTAACCCCGGCGATATTCTCAAAGATTTATTTAACCGCTATGCTCCCTGTTTAATTCTCATTGATGAGTGGGTAGCCTATGGGCGACAACTCCATGATGATAATATTTTACCCGGTGGCAGTTTTGACACCCATTTCACCTTTGCCCAAACCCTCAGCGAGTCCGCTAAGAATGCAGACCGCACCTTATTAGTAGTCAGTATACCCTCTTCTGATATTGAAGTTGGCGGCGAAAAAGGTAGAGAAGCCCTCAACCGCTTAAAAAATGCCATTGGTCGGGTTGAGTCTCCTTGGCGACCTGCTAGCGCCGAAGAAAGTTTTGAGATTGTTCGTCGTCGTTTATTTCAAAACCTCACAGACCCTAATTTATTCGTAGCTCGTGATGCTGTCGTACGCGCTTTTAGCGAAATGTACCGCAATCAACCCCAGGAATTTCCCCTAGAATGTCGAGAAGCTGACTATGAACGCCGCTTAAAACAAGCCTATCCCATTCATCCAGAATTATTTGACCGTCTCTATAACGACTGGTCTAGCTTAGATAAATTCCAACGCACCCGCGGAGTATTGCGACTCATGGCTAAAGTCATTACTGTACTCTGGGAACAAGGCGATCGCTCCTTAATGATATTACCAGCCAATATTCCCATGGGGGAAAGTCAAATACAGTCAGAACTCACCCGTTACCTAGAAGATTCCTGGGTTCCAGTAATTGAAAAAGATGTCGATGGGACCAACTCCCTCCCCATGCTTTTAGAAGCTCAAAACACCAACCTAGGGAAATACTCCGCCTGTCGCCGTGTTACCCGCACAATTTACCTAGGTTCCGCCCCCACCTTACAAGCAGCAAACCGAGGTTTAGAAGACCGCAGAATTAAACTCGGTTGTGTCCACCCCGGTGAAAGTGTAGCCATCTTTGGAGACGCTCTGCGCCGTCTGAGCGACCAAGCTACCTATATATATGTCAGTGACGGTAATCGTTATTGGATATCTACCCAACCCAACGTCACCCGCACCGCGCAAGACCGCGCTCAACAAATCAGCGAAGACATACACCGAGTTTGGGAAGAAATTATCAGCAGACTGAGAACCGATAAAGAGCGGGGTGAATTTGCAGGGGTGCATATAGCCCCCAATTCTAGCGCTGATGTTCCCGATGAAGAAAACATGGGCGTGCGGTTAGTCGTCTTAGCTCCCCAGTATAGCCACAGCAGCAAAGCTAAGGATAGCCCAGCCTTAGAAAAAGTGACAGAAATTCTCTCTTATAAAGGCGCTAGTCCCCGTTATTGTAAGAATTTGCTCTTATTTCTGACAACCGATAAAACTAAACTAGATAATGTAGTCCAGCATGTTTGTCAATTTTTAGCCTGGGATTCTATTGTTAAAGAAAAAGACTCTTTAAACTTAGATGTTTCCCAAACCAATCAAGCTCAACAAAAGCAAGAGGAAACTAATAAAAATGTCAATCTGTTACTTCAAGACACTTATCAATGGCTGTTAATTCCCCATCAACCAGATGCGCACAAGCCCATAACTTGGGAAGAAATTCGCATTCCTGGGCAAGATTCTTTCATTATTCGGGCTAGTCGGAGATTTCTTCACGAAGAACAACTCATACTTAAGTATTCCCCTTCCCGTCTGCGTCTAGAAATCCTTGACTCTTATATCTGGTCTAACGCCGATCATGTTGACTTAAAAACACTGTGGAAATACTTTACCCAATATCTCTATCTACCCCGCCTCAAAGATGAACAAGTGTTACTCAATGCTGTTCAAGAAGGAGTAGCAGCCTTACTGTGGAAAGAATACTTCGCCTACGCCAGCGGCTACGATCAAGCTAAGGGACGCTATTTAGGGTTAAAAGCCTGTGAAGGGATTACAGCTACCCTCAGCAGCCAAAGTTGGTTAGTTAAAGCCGAGGTTGCAGAGCAGCAACTACAGCAAGATACAGCTGTACTACAACCCCCAACCCCACCAACTCCAAACCCAACTAATATTAACCCCAGTAATTCTACTAAATCAGTAAAAGAACCGGTAATAGAATACACCCCACCCCCACCCCCTCCAAAACTGCGGCGTTTTTATGGCTCCGTCAATTTAGACCCCCAGCGGGTCATTCGGGATGCTGAACAAGTAACTAGCGAAATTGTCCAACATCTGGGGGGTTTAGTCGGTGCAGATATCCAAGTCACTCTAGATATTCAGGTGCAATTACCTGATGGAATCCCAGAGAATGTAATTCGCACCGTCACCGAAAATTGCCGGAGTCTCAAGTTTAAAACTTACAATTTTGAGGAGGAGTAACAAAACCGCTCTTGGCTGCCCTTGTGCGTCAACCAGTAGGTGTCAAAATTAGATTGACAATTTCCCGCATCAGAACCTTTGTATAGTCTAAGTTTCCAGTGTTTTTAGTGGTTTTGAGGTTGACGCATTCTCGGCAAGTCTTACCAGATAAAAGTTTGATGGATTTTTTTTGATGCTACTCTTGACACCAGGATATCTGAAAAGTTATATTATCTCTAGGTTGACGGATCAGAACCTTGAAAACCAAAGATAACAACCCCCCCCAGCGTCGGCAGTCACAATTACCTATAATCCCTATCAGGGATTGAAACGGGGTATAACCACTATCAAACGCGCCCTCAAAGAGTCACAATTACCTATAATCCCTATCAGGGATTGAAACGTTTTGTAGGTGGGGTGAGGCTGCTAGGATGCGAGCCACAATTACCTATAATCCCTATCAGGGATTGAAACAGATGACTTATCGGATCTTCAGTCAATATCAAGCATCGCCACAATTACCTATAATCCCTATCAGGGATTGAAACGAGATAATCAGTGAGGAATCTATTGCTGATGTAAGCCACAATTACCTATAATCCCTATCAGGGATTGAAACACTGCGATAAATAGAAGTGCCTACTTACCCGCCTCTGCCACAATTACCTATAATCCCTATCAGGGATTGAAACTTAAGAGCAAACCGAGATATTCTCAAAGGTCAATTAAAGCCACAATTACCTATAATCCCTATCAGGGATTGAAACAAAGCTGAACACCTGGACGGCTCCACCCCTGGTAAGCGCCACAATTACCTATAATCCCTATCAGGGATTGAAACGCAGGAGGAAAGCCGTTTATTTCTTCTCACACAATAGAGCCACAATTACCTATAATCCCTATCAGGGATTGAAACTTTTCCTGATATCCCCCCCACCATAGGTTGGGGGGGGGAGCCACAATTACCTATAATCCCTATCAGGGATTGAAACCAGCTGATGAAACAGGTGATTTTAATTTTTGTAAGGCAGGGAAGAATGGTGTACTACAATACGCAGTTTACCATTGTCATCCTTAATGAACTTCCAGGTTTTGTCCACTGTGGTTACTTTACCAGTCTTGTCAGTAACTAAGACATTGCCCATTGTTGTAGCTACATTACCAACAATGAAGATTCCAGCGTTGCGAATTTCTACCTTTCGCCATCCTTTGAGCGCAAAGCCAGTATCATTAGGGAAAGAAGAATCGTCGCCCACGAAATAAGCCAATGCACCTTCGCGTGTTGTGCGGAAAGTCTGTGGTGCTTCTGCCAGAGTTGGCTTGAACAGCACTGCACCCATCTGGTAACCATAGGCTTGATCAATAATCTCCCCGGCTAATGCCTTAGCTGCGGCTTTTCCCTTCTCATCGTAGGTGGTAGAGATGGCCACTAATGCATCTCCCCAGGCTTTTTGGGCTGCCAGAACTTCAGACTCAGTGATGGTCATATTGACTACTGAAGTTGAAGGGGTTGATGAGTTGGAATTAAGGATGATGTTATTAACTTGAGCTTGAGCTATTGACGGAGTAGCAGCTAAAAACGCCATAGCAGCAGCGGTGACGGAAAAATTGATTCCCATACTTATAAAAAAAAACCTCTTAACTATCACATTAAACCACATTATACAAGCAATTTTTTCTAGTGTTTTGTTTCCATTCAAATAATGTCCCCAGCGAGTGGGAACACATTGAAAATATTATGAGTCTATATCATTAACCGACGTTCACGATCAGCCGCATAAGCAATACAAGCCTTTAAATCTTCTCGCGTTAGGTCGGGAAAATCCTCAAGAATTTCTTCTTCTGTCATTTCCGAAGCTAGGTATTCAAGCACCTCATAAACTGTGATTCGCAAGCCACGTACCAAAGCTTACCACCACGTTTATTGGGTTCAATTGTGATATAGTCTCTGTAATTCATGATGTGACGAGGGCATTTTTATTAATTTTAATATTAATTTAATCATACCATTTATTTCTGCTAAAAACAGTGAGTTTTGCCAACACTCAAGCTCTAATCACAGTAATTCTATATTGATTTTCCGTCACCACAACTTCAGTTGATAACCTTTCTTCCATTGGTAAGGCATTTTTCCGCCTATCAAAGATAAATAACCAACCAAAATCTAAACCCAAACGCCCTAAATAAGATTCTAACTGTTCAATTCCATCACCTTGCGGATCGCCTTTTTTATCTCTCCACACTTTCAATTCAATCCCTAAAATAACATCTTTATAACGCAAACATAAATCCATTCTGTCACTACCGATCGCATATTCCCTTTCTAAAACCCCTCCACCATTAACCACACGATGCAAAAAAGCCATTAATACAATATGGGGTGCAATTTCATGGTAAGCAGCACTACTTAATAAAGGTTCTCCATGTTGTCGCCAAAACTTGAGAAATGCAGTTAATAAACCATCTATATTTAATTCACCATTTACAGTCAACCAACTAGGACTAATTAAAGGTAAACTATCCTGAGTTCCTTGGACTAAAACACGGGGAATTACTTCCCGATATATGGGATTAGAAATAACTAATCCTCCCCTGGGGTCACGTCTTAATAATCCTAAATCTATTAAATATTGGCGATCATCTGCTAAGGTATCCGGTAATGTTTGCCCTGCTAAAATGGGTTCAATAATATTTTTAACTCGTTTTTCCCTGAGTCTTTCCGCTAAAATATCTAAATGAGTATCTTGACGAGCAATTAATATCTCCTTAGCTGTTAAAATATGTTCTTTTGTAATAGCAATACTTCTATCTTTTACCATTTTTTCTACAACTTCCTTAGCTAAAGCATTCACCAACCAAGGTTGTCCTTGGGTTAAATCATAAGCTGTTTCTATTGCTTCTGGTGTGAAAATTTGCCCTGTTGCTGCTGTATGTTGTTGATATAATTCTCCTACTTCTGCCAGATTAAAATTTCGCATAGTCAGAGAAGCAACTTTAATATTAAAAGGACTAGATGTATTTAATCTATCACTACCTCCCGATGCTACTTTATAGTCTCGCACATCTCGTAAACCAATTAATCCTACCGATGAGGGAAAATTTTCTGGACGGTTAGGAAAACCATCTCTTAA
>NZ_JANQDG010000123.1:0-9835 GCF_029891665.1 Anabaenopsis sp. FSS-46
GCAAAAATAAGGTGTAGATGTCTAGATTGCATTGTGCTGTCGAGGGTTTAGTAATTTCTCTCATTCTCCCATACCCATTACTAGACGACCCTTATTTATCAATGCACTATTTTGTTATTCTGTCAATGCGTAAGTCCTACATTGGCTGTATTTTTCTAAACAAAATCGGTGCAGTGGGACTACACCGATAACGCAATTTAACTTTAGTTTGCCGTGAGATTTCATGCCAAAGCTGAAGCCTGAGGTTTAGCAAAAATCATGCGTCCGGCGGAGGTTTGCAAAGCACTAGTAACCACTACCCGCACCTCACCACCGACATAACTTCTCCCCTCTTCCACTACAACCATTGTGCCATCATCGAGGTAGCCCACTCCTTGAGTGGGTTCTTTACCTTCTTTGAGAATCTTTAGGTCAAGATTATCACCAGGTAAATAAGTAGAACGCACAGCATTTACTAAGTCATTCACGTTCAGAACCGGCACTTTCTGCACGCTGGCTACTTTGGATAAGTTGTAATCATTGGTGAGGAGTGTACCGTTGATTTCTTGGGCAAAGCGGACTAATTTAGCATCGACTGTGGCAGTTTCTTCATAGTCCACAGGGTTAATCAATATCCGATCTGGGTAATCTTTCTTAATGCGGTTGAGAATCTCTAATCCCCGCCTCCCCCGGACTCGCTTTTGGTCTTTGCTAGCATCGGCTACTTGTTGCAACTCCTGCAATACAAACTGTGGTACTAAAATTTGTCCCTCGATAAATCCGGTTTCTAGGAGAGCTTCAATGCGACCGTCAATAATGCAACTAGTGTCTAAAACTTTGGTACTGGCAGGTTTGAGTGTGCCTTCCACTACCATTGTTTCTACAGTGTTGGGATTAATGAACCGCAATAACCCGCGTCCGTGGGTATCGGCTAAATTCATCCCGGTCACAGCCAGTAAAATACTGCCGACAACGGCTACTAGTGGCTTAATAAAGCCAAAATCCTGGGGAATTGGTAGTAAAAATAATGGCGCTAGCATTAAGTTAGCTAGTAAGAGCCCAATAACTAGGCCAATGGCGCGAGTTAAGATCATTTCCAAGGGCATTTCTCGGACTTGTACCTCTAAGCGCCGATATGATGTTTGGAAACGTAGACCCACTGCACCGCCAAGAATAGCGGCAAATACGGCAAAAACCAGGCGTAAAGCGTCTAGGTTTGTGACCCCATCAAGGGAACCGTCGGGTAGTAGTTCAATGCTGTAGAAGCCGATTCCCGCTGCTGCTAGGATGAATGAGAGAATAATAATGGCGTCAATCATAGTTGTCTTGTTTTCCCGCGATTGTGTGACCCAATAAACTCAAGTATTTTTCATCGGTGGGAGAGATTAATCAATATTGACTTACATTAGGGTTTTTAGCAGGTAATATCTGCAAATATTATAACTAAACTGTTTTTTGGGAATATTTTTCATACTTTTGTTGTAAAACGATAAGAAATTGTAAGAAAAACTATTTATTTTCACTGTTTGTCATACTCACTGGGGTTGATTAGTTCTTACTGACAATGAATCAAAAAGTTAATGTTCCTGAAATGGCGAGTGCTGCATATGTACACATTCCCTTTTGCAGACGGCGGTGCTTTTATTGTGATTTTCCTGTGTCTGTGGTGGGCGATCGCCTGCGGGGCGAAACATCTGGTACTATATCCCAGTATGTGGAGGCTCTATGTCGGGAAATTGCCATGACTCCCACTGGTCAACCTCTGAAGACAATTTTTTTTGGTGGTGGTACTCCTTCTTTACTATCAACAAAGCAGTTACAACAGATATTAGCAACGCTGGAAAAACATTTGGGAATTGCTGCTGGTGCAGAAATTTCTATGGAAGTAGACCCAGGAACCTTTGATTTAGCACATATATCTGGCTATAGCAGCGTTGGTGTAAATCGGGTTAGTTTGGGTGTACAAGCCTTTCAAGCCGAATTATTGCAGTTTGCGGGGCGATCGCATTCTGTTGTAGATATTTTTACATCTGTGGAATTAATTCATCAAGTCGAAATTTCCGAATTTAGCTTAGACCTCATCTCAGGTTTGCCGCATCAGTCTTTAGAACAATGGCAGGATTCCCTAGATCAAGCAGTGGCAATGATGCCTACTCATATATCTATATATGACCTTACCATAGAACCAGGTACGGCCTTTGGTCGTTACTACAAACCTGGTGACCAGCCATTACCAACCGATGAAACCACAGTCAAAATGTACCAAATGGGGCAAAAAGTTCTGACTGATGCAGGTTATGAACATTACGAGATTTCCAATTATGCCCGCCCTGGTCATCAATGTCAGCATAATCGGGTATACTGGGAAAACCGCCCTTATTATGGTTTTGGTATGGGTGCGGCGAGTTATATAGATGGAAAGCGCTTTACCCGCCCCCGTAAGACTAAGGAATATTACCGATGGTTAGATTCTGGGGGTATAATTGATTGTGAAGTGACTCCCCCAGAAGAAGTATTGTTAGAAACCTTAATGTTAGGGTTGCGTTTGGCTGAGGGTGTAAGTTTGAGTATGTTAGTTGGGAAGTTTGGGGAAGATCAAGTCAAAGAAATTTACAAATGTTTACAGCCTTATTTAGATAAGGGTTGGGTAGAAGTTATTGGGGAGAGGTTGCGCTTGTCTGACCCCCAAGGGTTTTTATTTTCTAATGTGGTGTTAGCTGATTTGTTTGAACAGTTGGGTTGAAAGCAATAAAGTCCACGACTAAAAACCTAAATCTGCTTTAGCTATTTCCGCAGCAGCAAATACTTCTGCATCTGGCTTTTCTTCCCAAGCGGGATCACCAATTTCGGCGTAGAATGTGGTATCATAGGGTCTGGTCTTGACCACAACGGGCATAGGAACGGCATGGCCTAAAATTAAGGCCTGTTGTTTAGAGTCTAATTTGGCTAAGACTGAGCGCAAACCACCCGCACCAGATACACCGGTAAAAATCGCATCAATATCTTTTTCATCATTCAGCAAAGCGGTGATGCGTGTGCCAATTTGAGACATAACTTCATTATCAATTCCCGATGGACGTTGGTCTACTACTAGCAAAGTTACGAAATATTTTCGCAGTTCTCGAGCGATAGTGCCGAAAATTGTACTTTGGACAATGGACGGATCAAGGAACCGGTGCGCTTCCTCAATGGTAATCATTAATGGTGTCGGGCGATCGCAGGGATTTTTACTGTGTAAGAATTTATCTGCTTTCTTGACATATTCCTCATGAATACGTCGAGTAATCATGTTAGTCACCAACATATAAGAAAGCATATTGGATTGGGAACCAAATTCTATGACTACATTTTTCCCGGCTTCCAAAGACTGGATAATTTTACTAATATAATTCTGGGGACAAACTCCCCGCATATATTTCAAACTATCCAAGCGCAAGAGTTTACGCTGTAAAGAGGTGATAGAACCTGGATGTCCTGGCTTTTCTTCGCAGAACATTTTAATATCCTCACCGGTCATCTTAAACAATTGGGTAATCCAAGATTTACCAAACTCGTTGTGTAAAATACTGGCGTTATCTAAAGCTGCTTCCGAGAGTCCTAAATCTCGACTACATAATTTAATATCTTCAACTGTGATTTGCTCATAACTCAGATATAATTCTTGAGCATCCCGCACCCCCCGACGCTTTGTAGATTGAGGGTCAAGGGTGTAGACTTCCACTTTACCAGGAAATAGTTGTTTTAAGCCTTTAACAGTATTAACATTTTTCCCTTCTGCTACTGCTTCCCAACCATACTCGGAATGCATATCGAAAATTAAATTTACCGCCGCATTTTTGCGGATGACTCCGGCTAAAAGTAAGCGTGTGAGGAAAGATTTACCAGTTCCAGATTTACCAAACACCCCATTACTCCGCTCAACAAAGCGGTTTAAATCAATACAAACTGCTACATCCATATCTAAGGGTTTACCCACAGAAAAATTCCGCCTGTGGGGGTCGTCTTCCCACCCAAACACCCGGCGAAAATCCTCTTCACTTGCTTCGTAAACTTGGCTGAAATGACTGGGAATTGTTTTTACTGGGAGCAATTCCATAGTAGTACTAGTTTGGGGCTGAAATGAGGCTAAACCATTTGGCGATTTGACCAAACCATTGGTACTATGATTTGAGGATTCATCAGACTCAGGGGTAAACATCAACATGGGGGCGAGGTTGATAGTACCATAAGTACCACTACCAGCTAAAACTTCCCGTAAAAAAGTGTCTTCCCAACCCGGGGGATTAGCAAGAATGCGGGGGTTAGAAGTTCCTAATGCTACATCTGTCAGCATACAGAAAAAACGCGATCGCAATCCATGGACAACCAAGAATTTACCCACCCGCATATCTTCCACAGAAATATCCGGGTGTAATCTTACTTCTAACCCCCCAGTCAGAGAACCTTGGATAACCGAACCTAATGGTTGTGAAGAATTCATTTGAATAACTTATAGATTCCTGTGTTCATCTGTGGTTCCTAACTTCCATAACCCAACCAGCCAATAATACAAAGTTAATCACCATCATCCCATCACCTATTCAATTTGAATAGAAGTGGGTGCATTTCCCGTTGGTGGGGTTGCGATTAATGGTTTACGGAATTGAGTATACAGGCGATCGCGCCAGTCAAAAAATGGCTGATAATCAGGATTATCAGCTAAACCAGGTACACCTTTACCTCTGATACCTGCGGGTAAGTCTAAATAGGGGACTTCTGGGAACTTGAGTAATATTGATAAACTCGCCACTGTCAAATCAGCTAAAGTCGGCTCATCACCGGTTAAATATGGACTATCTGCCAATAATAATGTTAGTGCTTCTAAGTCTTGTTTCAAGTCCGCGATCGCCGATTTAATCACATCTGGACTATAACCGACCCCAAAGCCCAAAACAGTCAACACATCACCAGGTACTCCTGCAATTAGACTTTTAAATATATCCGGTGTGGAATTAGGTAATAAAGACTGGCGGAAATTTTGGTCTTGACTAATAGCAGAAAAAAGAGCTACCCTTGCTTTCTTACCGATTGATTCATCTGCCCATTCTTCCATCAATAAGCATAAACCACGTTGTCGAGAATCTTGAGGTATGAGTGGGCGATCGGGATATTCTAAATCTAAATACTTAGCAATTTCAGTAGAATCAACAATATATCTGTTACCATCCTTTAAAACTGGCACTTGTCTTTGTCCAGTCAGCCGAAATAAATCTATTTGTCCAATTCCGGGGGTAACTTCTATTTTACGGTAATTTAGCCCTTTGTAATCTAGAATCAACCGTACTTTCTCTGAATATTGAGATATTTCCCACTGATATAATTCCAGCATAACCTATATTTTCAAGAGTTTAATTCTACAACGCTCTTATTGTATCTTCACTTCCGGTAATTTTCCTGAGCAAGTCAGCAATTTAGCAAAAATCTTATGGAAGAAATAGGAGATTTTGGCTGTTAGTCAGGACTGTAGCCATGGTGCTAGGAAACCAAGTAGGATGTACAAAGTGTTTATTATGGATTCTGGGAAATTATCTCAGGTGTTTAAAAGCATCAGTGATAATTTTACATAGTTATTTGCACTAAAAATATTGCTGCTGGATTTATATATTTTGCATAGCGAAGTGTTATAAATCTTTAATGTCACCTATATTAAGAAGGACTAAAAAGATTTATGAAAGCAAATTACAGCAATTTTTTGACCAATCTTGCGGGAATAGTTGGGTTAGCCAGTGTTAGCCTTTTGCTCAATTTACCATCTCTAGCCAATGAAGCAACCAATAATCTAGCACAAGCTGGGGGTGGAACACTTAATCCTAGACCCAGTATTTTTGATGAGTTTCCCTATAACCGTAATAAACCTCGAACTCAACCCACCACCCCCAGGGTCACACCACCCACAACTCAAACTGAAAACAAAACCTTGTTAGCACTAGCAGAGTCTAGCCCTAAGTTTACCACCTTAATGGCGGCATTAAAAGCAGCGGGATTAACGGAAGCTTTGCAAGGTAGAGATCAATTAACAGTCTTTGCTCCCACCAATGAAGCATTTGCCAAATTACCACAAGATGCTGTCAGAGACTTGTTAAAGCCAGAGAATAAAGAAATCTTGCTCAAGCTATTAACTTACCACGTAGTCAGTGGCACAGTTCTATCTACTGATTTGTCATCTGGGGAAGTGCAAAGCCTTGAAGGGGGAGCCATAAAGGTCTCCGTTGGTTCTAATGGGGTGATGGTCAATGATGCCAACGTAGTTGAAGTAGATATTAAGGGTACTAATGGTGTGATCCACGCTATTGATCAGGTGATTTTGCCTCCTGACCTGTAGACCCCATCGTTGATACCATTATTCAAGCATGAAAGACCGTTGAGATCAATATCTAAGCGGTCTTTTTCTGTGTGTTAGGTGGGGTAGGGGGACTTGATATTGCCAATCCGCAAGACTCAAATATCTATCTTACTGGGGGTAGACAAGACGACATAAATATAGATTTACCTTAACATAACTTTTTATAACAGTTTTTTTCACTTTTCCTGTGATCATTAAAATTATGTGCCACAATTGGAGTTGAGAATTAATTCGGCGACAGCGTTTGTTTTTAGTATTGACAGGCTTTTTCCTTGTGGTATTTACAGACTTATCTCCGAAATCTAAATCTCTACGTTTTTGTGATTTTGGAGACCATTGATGTCAATTTATATAGGTAATCTTTCATACAGCGTTACCCAAGAAGCCCTCACTGAGGTGTTTACAGAGTACGGCACCGTCAAACGAGTGCAAATACCAACCGACCGTGAAACAGGTCGTGTACGCGGATTTGCCTTCGTAGAGATGGGTTCGGACGATGAAGAAACAGCAGCCATTGAGGCTCTAGACGGTGCGGAATGGATGGGACGCGACCTGAAAGTGAATAAAGCTAAACCCAAAGAGGATAAAGGTTCCTTTGGTGGTGGACGGGGAGGATACGGTGGTGGCGGTTCCCGTAACCGCTACTAAAACCTCAGGACTAGGGGGGAAGTTTGTCCTAGTATCTAGTCCTCAACCCCTTTAATACTGTGGCTCCGAGCAAGGCTTAGTCCATGTTCGGAGCTTTTAACTATCAAAACATAGTGGGAGTGTGAGAACCCCCACGCTAAAGCATAGGGATGAAACCCGACTCAACAAGATTTATCCTATCGCATCCTTAACAAAAAGGTTTTAACAGGTATTAAGACATCTCGAATAGTTGCTACTGTAACCCTTAAAAGCTTTAATTATTAAATGTGGTGTGTCGGTTGGTTTGAGGCTGACAAACAGATGAATATAGTCTGGTGCGACTTCCACCAGCTAAAATATCCCATTCCTTTTCCACTGCTAAATCAAGAAAAATTTGTTTCAATCTAGTTTATAGTGTCAAAGTAACTCGTGTATAAGTCCTATTGTGGTTTAGTATATGGTGGTTTTGACCGCACTTATTCGGCTCCAGATCAGCATAAATCCTATAGACACTTTGGGATGCGATCGCAGCTGATCAAGTCAGTCAGGTAAAAATCGGATAGCTAATGACTTATGTATATAAATAATAGTATTCAACCCGGTGTAACTTTAAGCGATCGCTATGTAATTGTTCGTCAAATCGGTCAGGGAGGTTTTGGACGTACCTATTTAGCTGAAGACCTGAACCGGTTCGGTGAACTGTGTGTTTTAAAAGAATTTTCCCCTCAAGTTCAAACAGACTATATTGCACAAAAAGCCCAAGAATTATTTCAGCGAGAAGCGGCGGTTCTCTACAAGCTAGAACATCCGCAAATTCCCCGCTTTCGGGAACTACTGCGAATTAACTTACAAGGTCAGGAATACCTGTTCCTGGTGCAGGATTATGTAGAAGGACAAACTTATAGTTCCTTATTAGATGCGCGTAAACAGCAAGGATTACGATTTACAGAACTTGAAGTTAGGCAATTGTTATTAGAAATTCTGCCAGTGTTGAAATATATCCACTCCATGGGGGTCATTCATCGGGATATCTCACCAGATAATTTAATCCTGCGCAGTACTGACAAATTACCGGTATTAATTGACTTTGGCGGCGTGAAACAAGTAGCCGCAACGGTGGCCTCGCAATATTACCAAGGGGAAAAAACCCCATCCCCCCAATCACCCACCCTACTAGGTAAAATAGGCTTTGCACCTCCAGAACAGATGCAAACAGGTATGGTGTATACTCACAGCGACTTGTACGCCTTGGCTGTCACCATCCTAGTTTTATTGACAGGTAAACAACCGCCAGAACTCATTGATAATTATAATCTAACTTGGCAATGGCGACGAGAAGTTACTCTCAGTCCGGTATTGGGACAGATATTAGATAAAATGCTATCCCCCAGACCAGGCGATCGCTATCACTCAGCTGCTCACGTCTTAGCTGCTCTCAACCCCTCATCAGTGAGTCATCCCCCAACTCAATATCCCACTAACCCACCCACATCTGCTACAGTTGCTGTTTCCCCCCCTCCCCCACCGCGCCCATCTCCCTCATCATCTCCCGAACCAACATCCGGGTTAACACCAGCAACAGCCTTAGTAGCAGTAATCATAGTTGCGGGTACAGCTGGGGGAATTTGGTGGGGATTCACTAGCAGTGATCACACTCCACAAACAGTTACACCTACTCGCCCTCCCACCCTTGAGCAACCCACGACACCCCCAGATCCACTCTCCCCAGCGGAACGTCAACGTAAACAAAGATTAAACAATCGCCGTCAACAATTGGGAATTGATTCCAGCTTTTACGTCCGGTTGGTAGATCAAATATTTTGGGACAATAACCCCAGTTTACAGCGACGCACTCTCACTGATCAAGCGCAAGATGAAAGTTTGCGGGCACAATGGGATAAAACAGCCGCTCAATTACTAGAAAAAGTAGCTGTATTGAGTACGAGGTCGCGCCAACAATTGGGAACTTATACAGCAGCAGAACGGGAAGCTTGGCGAGTGGAAGTTAACAAACTCAACGTGAGTATGACTTCTTTATATGATTTAGCTGACCCTGCGTTTTTCAACCAATTTCCTCAACAGCAAGGCCAAAATTTTATCAATCAACCCATGGGACAAGTTTGGCACGGGTTTGTTAGCGATAAACTTAACGCTATTGTCTCTGGAACGGCTTTAGACAGAATTCTATTTGATCCAGGTACTACCAGCAAAACAGTTACAGGTAATCTGCAATCAGCTGTTGACCCGACTGGGGGTAAAGTTTTTATTGCTCACCTGGCGCAAAATCAATTAATGGAAGTGAAGTTAGAAGCCAGTCCTCAAGTTTTACTTTCGGTTTATTCTCCTTCTGGCCAAGTGAAATTTTTAGAAGACTCTCCAGAACGTAATTTATTAGTTAATAAATTACCAGAATCGGGATTTTATCAGTTTGTAATTGCTTCCACAGCATCAGAACCACTAAGTTATCAACTCAGCATTGCGGCACAAACTCCTACTCCAGAACCTACCCCAGAACCTACCCCGGAACCTACCCCGGAACCTACCCCAGAACCTACCCCAGAACCTACCCCAGAGCCAAATGATAGTGAACCCAACTAGTTTTGTTTGCTAGCGGGTTTAAATTCCTCCTTGAGATCGGCAAAACTTGCTTTGGGTCATTGACTAACTTTGACTTTTAAAACATCCTCTCAGCACGATGATATAAATTAGGACTTACGCATTGACAGAATAACAAAATAGTGCATTGATAAATAAGGGTCGTCTAGTAATGGGTATGGGAGAATGAGAGAAATTACTAAACCCTCGACAGCACAATGCAATCTAGACATCTACACCTTATTTTTGCTG
>NZ_JANQDG010000124.1:0-7360 GCF_029891665.1 Anabaenopsis sp. FSS-46
CAGCAAAAATAAGGTGTAGATGTCTAGATTGCATTGTGCTGTCGAGGGTTTAGTAATTTCTCTCATTCTCCCATACCCATTACTAGACGACCCTTATTTATCAATGCACTATTTTGTTATTCTGTCAATGCGTAAGTCCTAGCTTCTACTAATTCTGCCCATTTATCCTGAAACTTTTCTAGAATCTCTTCTAGGCGTTCGCTTAATTTTTTGTAATAAGATGGGTCTTCCTGAAACTTTTTACTGATATGGTAACGAGCAGCGTGTTCCATCTCCGATGCTTTGGCACGATCTGAAGTACGAGAGTTAACAGCATGCTCAAAATCAGCATCCATAATCGAGATGGGCGGGACTTGAGGATCTATACCACTGGCTATGATGTATTCGTCTATCAGTTGCCGTACTTTATTTCCTGCGTCGTAGAGATTGAGTTGAAAATCACGGTAGAGGTTAGCGGCAGCTTTATTGATGTAACCGAGAATTTTGGCATCTTTTATGTAAGGTAATGCTTCTGGTCGGGGCATGACAATATCTAGGCTTTCTATAAATTGCTTCAACTTGACTACAAATTCAGCCCGGATTTTTATATCTCGTAGTAAGTCAATGCAACTATTAACATCGGTAATGTCTGGAATACCCCGTCCTTGGAAAACAGCAAGTACACGCTGATAGCGATCGCTCAATTTGGGTAACTCATCCTTTAAGCTAATTAAAGCCCCTTGGATATCTTCAGCACTATAAACTGCCAAGGCTTGTTTGAGATGTCGGGCTACACCGTAGTAGTCTACAACAAAGCCGCAGGATTTACGGGTATAGGTGCGGTTTACACGAGCGATCGCTTGCAGTAGTTCATGTCCTTGCATTGAGCGATCTAGATACAATACTTGCTCAATTGGGGCATCAAAACCAGTCAGCAACATACTCTTGACGATGATGAAAGCCAAACCATCTTGTTTGTTGAGGTCAGGATGCACCAGTGGTTTTTTAAATCGGTTGATGTAGTTTTCTACTTTGGATTTATCACTCCACTGCTTCCAAGCTGGATCGTCATTGTTTCCGCTGGAAATTACACTTGCAAACTCTAAACGTTTGATTTGCTCTAATTGCGGATAAATCCGGGTTAAAAACTCAGTTTCGAGATTTAAAGATGGTTGAGAAGGGTCAAAACTTTCCAACTGAGTTACTAATTTTTCATGAGCAGCAACAAAAGCCTGTTGATAGCGGACTGCTGCGAGGCGACTACTAGCCACAACTTGGGCTTTAAAGCCATTGGGTAGAACTTTTTCTACATAATGGCGCAGCATATCCTCAGCTTTGGCTGCTATGAGTTTTGGAGCTTCCAAGACATTGCCTTCTGTGGCGTATTTAACGCGAATTGCGGCTAATTCTTCAGGGGTGCGATCGCGAAACATATCCTCGAAAAGTTGATCTAGCGATCGCCCATCTGCTACCTCAGCCTCAGCAGTGCGTCCTTCATAGAGAATTGGTACAGTTGCCCCATCTGCTTCTGATTGTTGAATGGTGTAGCGATCAATAAACTCCCCAAAAATTTCGTAGGTGCGCTTGCGTTTTCCTGTCACAATTGGAGTCCCTGTAAAACCAATCCTGGCACAATTGCGTAACGCTGCCATCAAGTTAGCGTGTAATTGACTAGCTTGGGTGCGGTGGGCTTCATCTACTAAAACTAGGATATCTTCAGAATCGTTCAAAATAGGAAACTGCTCGGTTTCCGTTGTAATATCCTCATCTCGCTGTTGATATTTCTGAATTGTAGCAAAGATTAAATCTGGACTAGATTGACGCAACAGTGTTTTGAGTTCTTCGGTATTTGTTGCTTTCAGGACTGTTTCATTAGTGAGACTGGCAGTGTTACTAAGTTGTTTTTGTAAATCTACTCTATCTGTCACCACAACAACTTTAAAGCGCCGTAATTTTGGTAAAGTTCTCAGCTTTCGCACCAAGAAAACCATTGTTAAACTTTTACCAGATCCTTGAGTATGCCAAATAATACCCCCGCGTTGGTCACTTTCACCATGTTGGCAACGAGTTTGACCATTTTGCAAGCGGCGAATTGACTCCTGTACGGCTCTAAACTGCTGATAACGAGCCACTATTTTGAGATTCTTGCCACCTGATTGCTGAAATAGGGTGAAATTGCGAACTATGTCCAGTAAGAGGGCTGGACGCAGCATTCCCGCTACTAAAATTTGCTGACTGCTGAGTTTTGTTTCTCCTAATTCTGCTGCTACTTCAGCCATTGAGACGGGACTGGTATCTTTCCATTCTAGATAATGTTGATATGATGCGCCAATTGTGCCTACTCTGGCTACATGGAAAAAGGTAGAAATCAAAAATTGATTGTAATGAAATAGTTTTTCTACACCTTCATCATCTGCGATTTCTTCTCGTTGATTTGAATAACGCCGTAACTGGTTAATTCCTTCTGCCATTGGTTCGGTGCTAGAAGGACTTTTACATTCTATTACTACTAGGGGAATGCCATTGACAAATAAAACAATATCAGGAATTATATAATTTTTACCACCAGGAATATCAACGCGGAATTGATTAATAATTAGAAAATCGTTGCGTTCAGGATGGTCAAAATCAATGAAGCGAACTGTCTGATCTCTGCCTCCATCCCATTGTGGATCACCTTCTGTTACAGTTCCTTGAAGTAGCAAATCAGTGGCTATTTGATTCGCTTCCATGAGTTTGGCAGTTCCCAACCTTTCTAAAACACCAATGGCGGTATTGATGCGACTATCATCTAGCCAAGGTTGTCCGTTGTCATCAAGGTTAATTCTGCCGATGGCTTTGTGTAGTCTTTCCATCAGCAGGACTTCCCGGAAGTTTTGTCTGTCAGTTAGGTAAGGAACATCAATGTCACCCTCGATATGTTGCCAACCCATGAGTTGAAGTTGGTTAATTAGAGGGAGTTCAACCTGGCTGTACTCGTTGAACATGAGAGGTGAATCCGAGGTATATTTTATTCTATCATATGAGTTGAATTTATTGTTAGCCAGTTTTGTTCTTCTAAACGCTGCCAAGCTTTGCGGATATGTTCTGGTTTAAATAGCCTGCGTTTTCGTTCACTCCATTCATGTACCAGACTTATCGCTTCTTCACTATTTTTCGCTGGGTTGGGGTCTTTGGTAGCCACCCAGTGAACTGTGGCTAATAATTCCATACCGTATGGTGTTTCAAACCCATAAATCAGGTTGCTAACTTGCTCTAAACGCTCTTGGGCTTCTAATTCAGTTGCTAAAAAAGTCTCTGCTGCTTCTCTACCTTGTGGTAATACAGAAATACTGGCTCTCCCAGTCCCATCACCATAACCACGAATATAATCCCCTTCTATATGTTTTAGAACTTGGTTCAGGTTATCTGCGTAAGGTCCATATAAACTCTTTTGATAGGGTAACTTGAGTAATTCCCCTGCTTCTTGGAGAAAATAAGCCAGTTTCTGGATTTCTAGCTTGGTTAGCTCATAGCCAGGAATACTATAAGCTTCCAGTAGGCGAATGATTAAGGCACGTCCACGGGTCATGTTAGGCTTTTTGGTGGACACTTGTATTTTTTCGACTGCTGGTGCGCCTGATGGCTCAAATATAATTACTTGCACATCTGGCAGTTGGGCAAAGGTTGATTCTATTAGAGGCTTAACTTCTCGCCAATTTAAGCCACCGTTGCCACAGCCTAACGGGGGAATGGCAATTGAGGTAATTCCTAATTTTTGTACCTCTGCGACTAAAGCCACCAATCCATTTTTAATGTCTTCTATTTTAGATTTGCTTTTCCAGTGGCGTTTAGTGGGGAAGTTAATGATATATTTGGGATTAAATAGGCTACCTGTTGAGATGGTAAACATCTGTCCTGGTTGCACTTCTCCGGCACGACAGGCTTTTTCGTATTGGCGGAAGTTTTCAGGATAGGCTTGTTTAAATTGCAGGGCAATACCTTTACCCATGACACCGACATTGTTCACGGTGTTAACTAGGGCTTCGGCTTTTTCTTCTAGTAGGTTGCCTTGCTTAAATTCCATCATCTCCCTTAACTGGTTGTATATGTAGTATGGTTATAAGTTTATCTCAAAATTTTCAATAGTACCATTTACAGTTAACCCTAACTGGGGTATGAAAGTTAAATGTTTGTAATATTTGTTTAACTTGGGTTTGAATTGTGGTGTTAATGACACCAATTTCTTCAATAAGTTCCCAGGGTAAAAATTGATGTACCAAAAACTCGGCTTGTCGTCGGCGTTTTCTGTCTCCGTCTTCTGCTGTGTCACGCCAGGATCTAGTTCTCATAATTTTCCAGTCAATTACGCCATCTGTATACAAATCTTCAAGATCAGCAAAAAAACCTGTATTCTGTATAATTGCGTGTCCATCTGTAAACACAAAAGATAATTTCGCAGCAACAGCTTCTGCACTAGAAACTAAATGTAGAATTGGTGTTTGTCCATCCCTATATTGACCTACATTATTTTTATGAATGGCGTAGAGCATGGGAGAACGTGGGGCAAAATAGAATGGTACATAATTATGTAAAGTTCCACCAGCACCACAAGGAACAAGAGTCATTGATCGTCTATCTTGGATGTGTCCATGAGCAATATCTTGATATTGAATTGTTTCTTGCCTTAGCCTACTGTGTGCCATCAACTCACCTGATTTGAGAATAGAGGGTAAGTTGTTGATGTGGGTGATGTGGTAGATAGAGATGGGCATTAGATTATGCTGTTGTAGGTATGGCTATATTATTTTTAACCTGATTAACTCGGACTTTTCCAGTTAATAAGTCGTGCATTAGTCCTTTTTTCTGGAGTTTGAGTTTTTCGAGGTAGGCTTCTTCTCTGCGGATACGGGTATCATTTACGGTAATTTTCTCTACAATTTGCTTTTGTTCTGAAACTTCTTTAGGCAAAGCAATTAATACTTTGCGAAGGTTTGTAGGATTTATATTTACTTGATGTACCCCTGGTGTCGCATAGCGTCTTATCAATAGCTGGGTAGCTGGTAAGTTCAGCCAAATATTTAGATATTCATGGATTAACCTAGATGTATCCGGTACTAAACGAACAAGATATGAAGCAAAAGAGGCTGGTGATATTTGACCCCGCCAGATAGCAGTGCGTCCAACGTGTTCAATACTGTTAGTTCTATTAAAAAGTACATCAGAACCTTGAAGTAATAAATTTGCAGCTTGTCTACTCCCTGATTTTTTTAAGTCCGTTAAATCAATTTCTCCATTCTTTAAATTATTCATTCTGAGAACAGGAATACCAACCTCATCCTCTAGCGATACAGAAATACCGTATTCCGCACGAGGAACTACTTCAGATAACTCGAAAACTTCCCAATCTTTTGGAATGCTTCCCAGTGGTGAATCTTTAAACTGTTCAGGATGTGCGATAGCTGCGCTGACCGAAGGTATCGCATCCCGCAATTCTCCATTTTCATCAAGTCCGCGAGTCAGCAAGTCGTGAAGCAGTCCAGACTTGATTTGCTTGAGTTTTGCGATAATAGATGATGTGTGTGCGATCGCTTCATCTATGGTGTCGAGTATTTCAGCTACTCTTTCCATCTCAGTGCAATTTTGTGGCACTCGAACAAGTAATGATCGTAGCGTTCTAAGAGAAACAAATTTCTGCGTGCTACCGTCTAGCGATCTTTTTATCTGTTTTAAGATAAAAGGGGATTCAAGCATTAGGAAAAGCCAGCGAGACTTAATTAAATCACCCCCAAAACGAAATATCCCCACGTTTTTAGTAGCAATACCAGCTTCTTTTTTTGTTAAAATGACGGGATTACCTATTGTTCCTATCATCCCAAAAAGTATATCGCCTTCTTCTACCCAACTACGTTGTACTACAGCACGATAGTCAGCCTCAGAGATCAGGTACACATCTTCCCAATTAATTTTTCCGTCTTTTAAATTTTTAGATGTTATGAGTGGGTATCCTTGCTCCGCAGGCTTAGGGCTATCATGTGTTCCATCAGCGATAGACGAGCAGAAAGATTCAACGTTTACAATTTCCCAATCTTGAGAAATGCTTCCTTGTAAATGTTTGAAATCTACTATAGTGCTATTCATACTCCAACCCCCTCAAAAAACCATCCAATCGCTTCGCTGCATCATCCCTTTTTGCTTCAATATCTCGCAAAGTCACCCGATACTTATCCCACCAATTCTCAAGGCTAGAAATCACCTGCTGACGATGAGCATTAACATAACGATTTAATTGATTTTCTAAATCATCCTTAGCAATATCTAACCAAAATACAAGCAGGAATACCAGTTCCATAAAACAAATTTGGCGGTAAACCAATCACTGCTTCTAACAAATCATCTTCAATAAATCCCTGTCTAATCTGCTTTTCTATTCCACCTCGAAACAAAACCCCGTGAGGCATTACCGTCGCCATCATTCCTTGGGGTCTTAGCACAGAAATCATGTGCTGTACAAACATCAAATCTGCTTTTTTGCCATTTTCAGGACAAAGCCCAAAACGGAAATGCTCGTTAAATTTCAACCCATTGATAGAATAATTTTGACTAAATGGCGGATTACTAATTACTCGATCAAAACGCATTAATTCCCCACCTTCTATGTGCAGTGGGTTAGCAATAGTATCATCATTTTGAATGGCTTTTTCATCGGTAACAATGCCATGCAAAATCATATTCATTTTGCAAATTGCGCAAACTCCACCATTAGCTTCTTGCCCATAGAAGCTGAGATTTTTGGCATTTCCTTGATGTTGTTCTACATATTCCTTAGAGAGAATCAGCATACCTCCTGAACCTAAACAGGGGTCATAAATCCGCATTCCCTGCTGTGGTTTGAGCAATCGCACCATTAACCTCGCCACATCACGAGGTGTATAAAATTCGCCGGCTTTTTTACCTGCGGAATCAGCAAAATGTTTAATTAAATATTCATAAGCTGCACCCAGTAAATCAGGAAACTCAAAATCCTCGTTGCGGAGACGATATTTACTAAAGTGCCTAATTAAATCTCGCAATTTTAGGTCAGGAACTTTGCTTTTACCTACCGTCTTATTAAAATCGATGTGGCTAACAACGCCTTCTAAAATTGCGTTTTCATTTTCCAACGCTCCCAAAGCTTTATTTAAGCCATTACCAACATCACTATGTAATTCATCTTTAAGATAATTCCAACGCGCTCTTTCTGGAACAAAAAAAGTTCCATTACAGGACTTACGCAACTGGCACAAATAGGGAGCGGAGGGAGCCGCGCCACGGGACAATTTCAATTAAACCAAGCACATAGGAATACTTGGGCGTTTGAGTTGCTGTATTAAATAATTAGACAGCAAATTATGCTTGATTT
>NZ_JANQDG010000125.1:0-20234 GCF_029891665.1 Anabaenopsis sp. FSS-46
CAACGCGAAAACCAAGCAATGATAGCGGTGGTCTTTCTTGTAAATCTTAACTTGAGAAATATCGCGTCTGGCTAAGGCGTGCAAGTCTACACCAGGGATAACCGCTCCCATGCTCCCGTTGAAGTAGAAAGTAAAGTCTAGGTTTGTCTAGGTTTTATATAGCGATCCGATTCCAACACCAGCAAGTATATAAGGAGAACCAGTTACTGTGTCTGTAGGTATTCTCGGCACCAAACTGGGCATGACCCAAGTTTTCGACGAAGATGGAGTATCAATTCCAGTCACCGTTGTTCAAGCGGGGCCATGCACTGTTACACAAGTTAAAACAAAACAGACCGACGGTTACAGCGCCATCCAAGTTGGTTATGGTGAAGTCAAACCCAAGGCGTTGAATAGACCTCTGCTGGGTCACTTGGCAAAATCATCTGCTCCAGCTTTACGTCATTTAAACGAATATCTCACAGATAGCGCTAGTGATTATACTTTAGGTCAAGAACTTAAGGCGGATATTTTTACTGAAGGTCAAATTGTCGATGTAGTCGGTACCAGTATCGGTCGCGGGTTTGCGGGTAACCAAAAGCGTAACAACTTTGGCCGCGGACCGATGTCACACGGTTCTAAAAACCATAGAGCGCCAGGTTCCATTGGCGCTGGTACAACCCCTGGTCGTGTTTATCCCGGTAAACGGATGGCAGGACGTTTGGGTGGTAGTCGGGTGACAATTCGCAAGTTGACCGTGGTGCGAGTAGACCCGGAACGCAACTTACTATTAATTAAAGGAGCCATTCCTGGTAAGCCGGGGTCCTTAGTGAATATTCTGCCTACAAAGAAAGTTGGTAAGTAGTCATTACTCATGAACTAAAGAAAAAAGGCAAAAAACACAAAAGGACATAAAAATGGTGGAAAGCATAGTTAAAAATTGGCAAGGAGAACAGGTCGGCCAGACTACCTTTGAGTTACGAGTTGCTCAAGAATCAACGGCCTCTCATATTGTGCATCGAGCCTTGGTAAGACAAATGACTAACTCTCGCCAAGGGACTGCGAGTACAAAAACTCGTTCCGAAGTTAGAGGCGGCGGTCGTAAACCTTGGCGACAAAAGGGAACTGGCCGCGCTCGTGCTGGGTCTATTCGTTCTCCACTGTGGCGTGGTGGTGGTGTGATCTTTGGACCGAAACCCAGAGATTTTCATCTGAAATTAAACCGCAAAGAACGGCGTTTAGCACTGCGAACCGCTTTTGTAGGTCGTGGGGACGATTTGATTGTGGTTGAAGATTTTAACAACGAGTTATCCCGCCCCAAAACTAAGGAGTTAGTCTCAGCACTAGCTCGTTGGGGAGCAGCACCTGAAAGTAAGGCATTGTTAATTTTGCCGGAGATTCAAAAGGAGGATAATGTTTATTTATCAGCCCGGAATATCGAAAATTTAAAGGTAATTGCAGCAGACCAACTTAATGTTTACGACTTGCTGCACGCTGATAAAATTGTCGTCACTGCATCAGCTTTAGCCAAAATTCAGGAGGTCTATAGTGCCTAAGTTTGACCCCCGCAATCTTCCCGACTTAGTGCGTCGCCCCATTGTGACTGAAAAGGCGACTATCCTCATGGAGCAAAATAAATATACTTTTGAAGTAGCTCCCAAGGCTAGCAAACCACAAATTAAGGCGGCGATTGAAGACCTATTTCAGGTAAAGATAGTCAAAATTAATACCATGATGCCACCACGTAAACAGCGTCGTGTTGGTAAATTTATTGGTTACAAGCCCCAATATAAGCGAGCTATTGTCACTGTAGCCCCTGGGGACGAAGAGAAAGTTAGACAAGTTCTATTCCCAGAGGTATAAAATAAAATGGGTACTCGTTCTTATCGCCCTTATACCCCTAGTACGCGCCAAGTTACTGTATCCGACTTTGCGGAAATTACTAAGTCAAAGCCGGAAAAATCATTAACAGAATACGTACATCGCCCTAAAGGTCGTAATAATCAAGGGCGGATCACTAGCCGTCGTCGGGGTGGCGGACACAAGCAACTTTACCGGATTATCGACTTTAAAAGGGATAAACGTAATATTGTCGCCGAAGTCATAGCCATTGAATACGACCCTAATCGGAATGCTCGCATCGCTCTGGTTTTATATGAAGACGGGGAAAAGCGTTATATTCTTCACCCCAATAAGTTACCAGTGGGTGCGAAAATTATCGCCGGTCCTGACTCTCCCTTTGAGGATGGTAACGCTTTACCACTGTCTAATATACCCCTGGGTACTAGTGTCCATAATGTGGAGCTGACACCGGGTAAAGGCGGGCAAATTGTCCGTGCGGCTGGTGCTAATGCCCAAGTGGTGGCTAAAGAAGGTAACTATGTCACTCTCAAGCTACCTTCCGGGGAAGTGCGGATGATTCGTAAAGAATGCTACGCCACTATTGGACAGGTAGGTAACACCGATGCGCGAAATCTCAGTGCCGGTAAGGCGGGACGGAATCGGTGGAAGGGTCGCCGTCCTAAGGTTAGAGGTAGTGTGATGAACCCGGTAGACCACCCACATGGTGGTGGTGAGGGTAGAGCTCCTATTGGTAGACCAGGTCCTGTAACACCTTGGGGTAAACCTACTTTAGGGGCAAAAACTCGCAAGCCTAAGAAAGCTAGCAGCAAATTGATCGTGCGTCGCCGTCGGAAATCTTCTAAACGTGGACGTGGTGGCCGTCAGTCATAATCTCAAGTCAAACATCCAAAGTCGAAATTATGGGTCGTTCTCTAAAAAAAGGTCCTTTTGTAGCGGATCACTTGCTGAGTAAGCTGGAAAAGCTCAACGCTAAAAACGAAAAACAAGTTATTAAAACTTGGTCGAGAGCTTCGACAATTTTGCCGTTGATGATAGGTCATACCATCGCTGTTCATAACGGACGTCAACACGTTCCGGTTTTTGTGAATGAGCAAATGGTAGGACACAAGTTGGGAGAGTTCGCCCCCACACGTACCTACAGAGGTCATGGGAAGAGTGATAAAAAAGCAGGGAGATAGTTATTAGTCATTGTGACTAATGACTTAAGGAGAAAATTATGGCTATTGATACTACTGAAGTAAAGGCGATCGCTCGTTATATCCGCATGTCTCCCTACAAGGTGCGCCGTGTCCTTGACCAAATTCGGGGGCGCTCCTACCGAGAAGCACTAATTGTATTGGAATTCATGCCCTATCGAGCCTGTGAACCAGTATTGAAACTTCTCAGAAGTGCAGCGGCTAATGCCGAGCATAATGCTGGTTTAGACCGGACGCAACTGGTAATTACTCAAGCCTATGCTAATCAAGGTCCAGTGCTAAAACGGTTTCAACCAAGAGCTCAGGGGCGAGCTTACCAAATTCGCAAGCCAACGTGTCATATCACTGTCGCTGTGGCCGCTGATGCTACTGCTAAATGAAATACCCCTTCTTTCACCGATGGGGTCTAGACACGAAAAACTGCGTAAAGTAAGAAATTCTTAGAGGAAGCATTTGTGGGACAGAAAATTCATCCAGTTGGTTTTCGCCTGGGTATTACACAAGAGCATCAATCCCGTTGGTTTGCAGTTCCTGAACGCTATCCAGAACTTTTACAAGAAGACCACAAACTTCGGAAATACATAGAACAAAAGCTGGGTAGATTGGCTCAAAACAATGCCGGAATTTCCGAGGTGCGGATTGAGCGCAAAGCCGACCAAATTGATTTGGAAGTACACACGGCTAGACCAGGTGTAGTTGTCGGCCGCGGTGGACAAGGTATTGAATCACTGCGGGTGGGACTACAAGAAATGCTCGGCAGTAATCGTCAAATTCGGATTAATGTAGTCGAAATCCAAAAAGTTGATGCTGACGCGGCTTTGATTGCGGAATACATTGCTCAACAGCTGGAACGGCGGGTTTCTTTTCGGCGGGTGGTACGCCAAGCTATTCAGCGCGCCCAACGTGCTGGTGTTCAAGGCATTAAAATTCAAGTCAGCGGTCGCCTCAACGGTGCGGAAATTGCTCGGACAGAGTGGACTCGTGAGGGAAGAGTGCCTTTACATACCCTCCGGGCTGATATTCACTACTCTTACTGCACAGCTAAAACAATTTACGGGATTCTGGGGATTAAAGTATGGGTCTTTAAGGGAGAAATTATCCCAGGACAGGAAGAAACCACCGCTCCATCCACCCCACGCGATCGCGAACCACGTCGTCGTCAACAACAACGCCGTCGTCAGCAATTTGAAGACCGATCTAATGAAGGATGAAGCATGTTAAGTCCTAGAAGAACTAAATTCCGCAAACAACAGCGCGGACGGATGCAAGGCCTAGCTAGCCGCGGCTGTAACCTTAACTTCGGTGATTTTGGCCTCCAAGCTCAAGAGCCATCTTGGATTACCTCCCGCCAAATTGAGGCCTCCCGTCGGGCAATGACTCGTTATATCCGTCGGGGTGGTAAAATCTGGATCCGGATTTTTCCGGATAAACCTATCACTATGCGTCCGGCAGAAACCCGGATGGGTTCAGGAAAAGGTTCTCCAGAGTTTTGGGTGGCGGTAGTTAAGCCAGGACGCATTATGTTTGAAATCGCTGGAGTTTCTGAAGAAATCGCCCGCGAAGCTATGCGTTTGGCTGCCAATAAGCTGCCAATTAAAACTAAATTTATTGTGCGTTCTCAACCACAGGAGCAGGAGTAGGTTATGCCTCTTCCCAAGATTTCGGAAGCTAGAGAATTAAGTGATGAACAACTGGTCTCGGAAATTGTCTCTGTTAAAAAACAACTGTTTCAGTTACGGTTGCAAAAAGCTACAAGACAATTAGAAAAGCCTCATGAGTTCCGACACGCCCGCCACCGCCTCGCCCAGTTGCTCACTGTGGAAACTCAGCGCCAACAGGCTACAAGTCAATCGACTACAGAATAAAAACTAGGAGATTATGGCAATCAAAGAACGAGTCGGCGTGGTAGTCAGCGACAAAATGCAAAAAACTGTGGTAGTCGCTGTGGAAAACCGCTCTCCCCACCCTAAGTATGGCAAAATTGTCGTGCAAACCCGCCGCTATAAGGTTCACGACGAAAATAGTCAGTGCAAGGTGGGCGATCGCGTCCGGATTCAAGAAACTAGACCTTTGAGTAAGACCAAACGCTGGCAAGTCAAAGATATCTTGAATGCTAAGACTACAGTGTAATAATTGTTACAGTAATCTAAACTCCAAAAGGGAGATTAATTGTGATTCAACCCCAGACATACCTCACTGTGGCAGATAATAGCGGTGCCAAAAAAATTATGTGCATCCGTGTATTAGGTGCAGGCAACAGGCGTTATGGTTTCATCGGCGACAAGATTATCGCCGTTGTTAAAGATGCCATCCCCAACATGGCTGTGAAAAAATCCGATGTCATACAAGCAGTGATTGTCCGTACCCGTCACAACATCCGCCGGGATAGTGGTATGACTATTCGCTTTGATGATAACGCCGCGGTGATCATCAATAAGGATGGTAATCCCAGAGGTACACGGGTCTTTGGACCGGTGGCTCGGGAATTACGCGATAAAAGCTTCACCAAAATCGTTTCTCTGGCTCCGGAGGTGCTGTAATGGCAAACCCCAAGGAAAAAGCCAAAGTATTTCATAAAATGCACGTCAAAACTGGCGACACTGTGCAAGTAATTGCCGGTAAGGACAAAGGCAAAGTTGGTGAAGTGGTCAAAGCACTACCCCAACTGAGTAAAGTCCTGATTAAAGGTGTCAATATCAAGACTAAGCACGTCAAACCCCAGCAAGAAGGAGAATCGGGCCGCATCGTCACTCAGGAATTTCCTATCCATAGTTCCAATGTGATGCTCTATTCTACTAAGCAAAACGTTACAAGTCGTGTTTGCTACACCTTTACAGCAGAAGGTAAAAAGGTGAGAATGCTCAAAAAAACCGGCGAAATTCTCGATAAATAAAGGGAATAACTGCTGTTTTTCTACCAGAAGGGACTCCTCAGTAATTCACAAGGCCTCCCTGACAAAGCCCAGGGATACAGATAAATAACTATGGCAACACCAAGACTCAAAGGTTTATATCAAGAAACCATCGTCCCTAAACTGATGAATCAGTTTCAGTACACTAACGTTCATCAAGTACCGAAGTTAGTGAAAATTACTGTTAACCGCGGTTTGGGGGAAGCGGCTCAAAATGCCAAGGCGCTAGAAGCGTCTTTAAATGAAATTGCCCTGATTACCGGTCAAAAACCAGTGGTGACTCGGGCGAAAAAGGCGATCGCCGGCTTTAAAATTCGTCAGGGTATGCCTGTTGGCATTATGGTAACCCTCAGAAGCGAACGGATGTACGCTTTTCTTGACCGATTAGTTAGCTTATCACTACCCAGAATTAGAGACTTTCGCGGCATCAGTCCTAAAAGCTTCGATGGTCGCGGTAACTACACTATGGGTGTTAGAGAACAGCTAATTTTTCCAGAAGTCGAGTACGACAGTATCGATCAAATCCGTGGGATGGATATTTCCATCATCACAACGGCGAAAAACGACGAAGAGGGTCGCGCCTTACTTAAAGAAATGGGAATGCCCTTTCGCGATCAATAAGTTCATCTAAAGAGGGAACGATGGCAGCTAACGATACAGTTGCAGATATGCTCACGCGCATCCGCAATGCCAACCTGGCAAGGCATCAGACTACACAAGTGCCAGCCACAAAAATGACTCGTAGTATTGCCAAGGTACTACAAGAGGAAGGCTTTGTTGCTGAAGTTGTAGAAGCAGGAGAAGGGATTAAACGCAATTTGGTGATTTCACTCAAATACAAGGGTAAAAACCGTCAGCCTTTAATTACAGCTTTGAAACGAGTCAGTAAACCGGGTTTGCGCGTTTACTCCAATAGAAAAGAATTACCCCGGGTACTAGGTGGCATCGGCATTGCCATTATTTCTACATCCAGTGGCATTATGACTGACCGCGAAGCCCGTCGTCAGAGCCTGGGTGGCGAAGTACTTTGCTATGTTTGGTAGTCATTACCCCCAGGGTCAGGACTGAAGATAAAGGACCAAGAATCATGTCTCGTATTGGTAAACGTCCAATTAATATTCCCGCCAAAGTGGAAGTGACAATTGATGGTAGCCAAGTTTTAGTGAAAGGACCCAAAGGCCAACTTTCGCGGACATTGCCCACTCATGTCGTTGTCTCCCAAGAAGGACAAACATTAAATGTCACCCGTCGCGATGACACACGTACGTCCCGGCAAATGCACGGTTTAAGCCGTACCCTAGTGGCTAACATGGTGGAGGGAGTCTCCCAAGGTTTTCAGCGTCGTCTGGAAATTCAAGGTGTGGGTTACCGGGCACAAGTTCAAGGACGTAACCTAGTCCTGAATATTGGCTACAGCCATCAAGTGCAGATTGACCCCCCTGAAGGAGTTCAGTTTGCTGTAGAAAATAACACTAACGTCATCGTCAGTGGTTACGATAAGGAAATAGTAGGTAACACAGCCGCAAAAATTCGTGCTGTTCGCCCCCCAGAACCCTACAAAGGTAAAGGGATTCGTTATGCCGGTGAAGCCGTCAGACGCAAAGCTGGTAAGACTGGTAAGAGTGGTAAGAAATAACAATGAAACTTACTCGTAGAGAATCAAAACAGCGTCGTCATCGCCGCGTTCGTGGTAAAGTTCACGGCACCCAAGAACGTCCACGTTTAGCCGTGTTCCGTTCCAATGAACATATTTACGCTCAAGTAATTGACGACACCAAGCATCACACCTTAGTAGCAGCCTCCACCGTCGAACCAGAGTTGAAATCGAATTTGGCTACAGGTGCTACTTGTGAGGCATCAGCCCAAGTCGGCAAATTGGTAGCAGTGCGATTGTTGGAAAAAGGAATCACCAAAGTAGTCTTTGATCGCGGTGGCAACTTATATCATGGTCGTGTCAAAGCCCTAGCTGATGCAGCACGCGAAGCTGGTTTAGATTTCTAATGACAACTGACTAATAGAGAGCATTTGATTATGGCAACTGGTCGTCGTAAGGCTAACCGCACAAAAAAAGAAGAAACTAACTGGCAAGAGCGCGTCATCCAAATCCGCCGGGTGAGCAAGGTCGTTAAGGGAGGTAAAAAACTCAGCTTCCGCGCCATCGTCGTCGTCGGTAATGAACGTGGCCAAGTCGGTGTCGGAGTCGGCAAAGCTTCAGATGTCATTGGCGCTGTCAAAAAAGGCGTGGCCGATGGCAAAAAACACCTGATTGACATTCCTATGACTAAATCTAACTCCATCCCCCATCCTATTGATGGTGTGGGTGGCGGTGCTAAGGTGATGATGCGCCCCGCAGCACCCGGTACCGGGGTAATTGCTGGTGGTGCTGTGCGGACTGTACTGGAATTGGCAGGAGTTCGTAACATCTTGGCCAAGCAACTTGGTTCCAATAACCCCCTCAACAATGCTAGAGCCGCAGTGAATGCCTTATCTACACTCCGTACTTTTTCTGAAGTAGCCGAAGATCGCGGTATTCCTATTGAAAAACTCTACATTTAGAATGGTTAACGGTTAATGGCTTGCTGACGGTTTAAGCAAGCCCTCAACATTGATCGGTCAATAGTGAAGCTCTAAAAAATAACTAATTACATCATGAGACTCAACGATGTTAAGCCCCAAAAAGGTTCAAAAAAACGCCGCCGTCGTGTAGCTAGAGGTATTTCCGCTGGTCAAGGCGCTAGCGCTGGTTTGGGTATGAGAGGTCAAAAATCTCGTTCCGGTAGCAGTACCAGACCAGGTTTTGAAGGTGGTCAGCAACCATTGTACCGCCGCTTACCTAAGCTTAAGGGCTTTCCGATTGTGAATCGGAAAATTTACACTACGATTAATGTAGATAAGCTCGCTTCTCTTCCTGCTGATACAGAAGTAACTTTGACTTCTCTCAAAGATGCGGGAATCATCACTGCTGCTAAAGGCCCATTGAAAATCTTGGGCAACGGTGAATTGAATGTATCCCTCAAGGTACAAGCAGCAGCTTTTACAGGACAAGCTCGTAGCAAAATTGAGGCGGCTGGTGGTAGCTGTGAAGTGGTATAAGGAAATACATAATTCCGTACTTGCCATCTCTAGATCCCTGCCAGCCCCCGGTTCACTATAGAGGTAGCATTCTATGATCAGTCGAGAAAAAGCCCCAACGGCTCAAGAAACTTTTATGCAGATGGCCCAAGCAGCCGGACTCAGAGGTAGGCTGCTTGTCACTGTCGGTATTTTAATTTTGGTTCGCCTGGGTATATTTTTGCCGGTACCTGGTCTTGATAGGGCCAGATTCGCCGCAGCTATATCTAGTAACAATGCCGTATTCGGTTTATTGGATATCTTTTCTGGGCGGGGACTTTCCACTTTGGGCATCTTTGCCCTCGGGATCTTACCTTTTATCAATGCCTCCATTATTATCCAATTACTCACCGCGGCAATTCCATCTTTAGAAAATTTACAGAAAAACGAAGGTGAGCAAGGCCGCCGGAAAATTTCCCAAATTACACGCTATGTCACGGTAGTTTGGGCAACTATTCAGAGTGTCGCTTTTTCGTCATTGTTCCTCCAGCAATTTGCTTTGAATCCCGGCATTTTGTTTGTCGCTGAAACAGCCATCGCTCTCACGGCTGGTTCTATGTTTGTTATGTGGGCATCAGAACTGATTACAGAACGCGGACTTGGTAATGGTGCATCATTGTTGATTTTTGTCAATATTGTCGCTTCGTTACCCAAGGCTTTGGGCGATACCATTGACTTGGTACAAGTTGGCGGTAGAGAAACTGTCGGTCGCGTTATTGTCCTCGTCCTGGTATTCCTGGCTACTATTGTGGGGATTGTTTTCGTTCAGGAAGGTATCCGCCGCATCCCCATTATTTCCGCTCGTCGTCAAGTCGGTCGCCGTGTCTTGGCAGAGCAGCGTAGTTATTTACCCCTGCGGCTCAATTCCGGGGGGGTCATGCCGATTATTTTTGCAGCCGCAATTCTCAGTCTGCCACTTTTAATCGCTAATTTCACCAAAAATCCTGACATAGCTAACATTGTCAACACTTATCTCAATCCTGGGGGTTCCGGGGCTTGGGTTTATGCTCTGGTCTACTTGGTGTCAATTATTTTCTTCAGTTATTTCTACTCTTCTTTGATTGTTAATCCAGTTGATGTGGCTCAGAATTTGAAGAAAATGGGATCTAGTATTCCCGGGATTCGTCCCGGTAAGGCTACCAGTGAGTATCTTGAGCGTGTGATGAATCGACTGACTTTTTTAGGGGCGATATTTCTGGGATTTGTTGCTATTATTCCCACGGCTGTGGAAAGTGCTCTAGGTGTCCCTACTTTTCGAGGTTTGGGTGCTACCTCTTTGCTAATTCTGGTAGGTGTGGCAATTGATACGGCTAAACAAGTCCAGACTTACGTGATATCTCAGCGTTATGAAGGAATGGTGAAACAATAGTGACGCGATTAATTTTCTTGGGACCACCTGGCTCTGGTAAGGGCACTCAAGCTCAAGTTTTGGCGGCAGACTTGAATATTCCCCACATTTCTACTGGGGATATATTAAGGCAAGCTATGCAAGAGCAAACTCCTTTGGGAATTAAGGCTCAAGGTTATGTCAATCAGGGCGATTTAGTACCGGACCAGTTGGTTCAGGACTTGGTGCAGGAGCGCTTTGTCCAACCGGATGTCACATCCGGTTGGATTCTTGATGGGTTTCCCCGCAAGGTCACACAAGCGGTTTTTCTCGAGCAGTTGCTCGCACAAACTCATCAGGGTGACCAGCGGGTTGTTAATCTCGATGCTCCAGATGATGTCGTGGTAGCACGTTTACTCGCTCGGGGACGAAAAGATGATACCGAGGAGGTAATTCGTCACCGTTTAGATGTTTACCGCTCTCAAACAGCACCATTGATTGACTATTATCGCGATCGCCAGAAATTAGTCACGGTCAATGGCCATCAGTCCCAAGAAGAAGTCACTGAGCAATTGCGCCTCATCGTTACTTCATAGCCTGATCAGTGGGGGGAAATCACCACTCACTACCCCGCCAGGACGCGATTCATCGCGTCTCTCGCCCCTATGGCTAAGATGCTGGACAATTTTAGCTAAGATATATTAATAAACTATTGATATATTTCTCAAAATATGTTCTTTTGCAGAGCCAGTGCTGCAACTGTATCAATAGGAGATTGTTGAATTGAGGAAAAAACAAATTGTCTAAGCAAGATTTGATTGAAATGGAAGGCACTGTCACTGAATCCCTCCCCAATGCGATGTTTCGCGTTGACTTGGATAATGGGTTCAATGTCTTGGCACACATTTCCGGTAAGATTCGCCGTAATTACATCAAGATTTTACCTGGCGATCGCGTCAAAGTTGAGTTAACTCCCTACGACCTTTCAAAAGGCAGAATCACCTATAGACTGCGGAAGAAATAGCTATACCTCCAAAATCTTACCATAAAACCATCTTTTTGGGTTCTCCCCCATTAATTAACTGAATTAAATTCCCTAAAAATGCTATAATTTACTATTTGGAGTCAATTACAAAAGGCATGAAAGTTCGAGCCTCAGTCAAGAAAATGTGTGAAAAATGCAACGTGATCCGCCGTCGCGGTCGCGTTATGGTGATTTGCGTCAATCCCAAGCACAAACAACGCCAAGGCTAACACTCTCAGACATCAAGGAGTGAAAATACAGATTAATCACCATAAAAAACGACAAAGTTAATTAATTAATTAAGTCTTTGTCATAGCAACTGCGATAACCATAGGGAGAAAATAATTGTGGCACGTATTTCCGGGGTAGACCTTCCACGTGATAAGCGCGTTGAAGTTGGTCTGACTTATATTTACGGCATTGGGTTAACAAGGTCTCTGGAAATTTTAGCCGCTACAGGTGTAAATCCAGATACCCGTGTTAAAGACCTAAGTGATGCTGAAGTGGCAGCCCTGCGCGGCGAAATAGAAAGCAACTATCAAGTAGAAGGTGACTTGCGGCGCTTAGAAGCCATGAACATCAAGCGCTTGATTGATATTGGTTGCTACCGCGGTCGTCGCCACCGCATGGGCTTACCAGTCAGAGGTCAAAGAACTCGCACTAATGCCAGAACCCGCAGGGGGAGAAGGCAGACAGTGGCCGGTAAGAAGAAGGCTCCAGGCAAATAAACCTTTAAACCCGGCAGATCAAAGCAAGTTGTACCTAGGATTAACTAAAAAAATATGGCAAGACAACCAACAAAAAAAGGCGGCAGCAAAAAGCAAAAGCGCAACGTACCCAATGGCATGGCCTACATCCAGTCTACTTTCAACAATAGCATTGTCACCATTACCGATCAAAATGGGGACGTGATTTCCTGGGCTAGTGCCGGTTCGAGCGGTTTTAAGGGAGCCAAAAAAGGCACCCCCTTTGCAGCACAAACAGCAGCAGAAAGTGCAGCCCGTAGGGCTATAGACCAAGGAATGCGGCAAATTGAAGTCATGGTTAGTGGACCTGGAGCAGGGAGAGAAACCGCCATTCGCGCCATCCAAGGAGCCGGACTAGAAATTACCCTGATTCGGGACATCACCCCCATTCCTCACAATGGTTGCCGCCCGCCCAAGCGCCGCCGAGTTTAAATAATATTTAGTGTCCAAACTGTTTCTCAAACCCCACCCCCAACCGCAGCGGTGCCAGGGAGGAGTCCAGTGTGAAGCAAGTCAGCTCTTCCTGACGGGGGGGCTGCTAAAGTTCAGAGCACCCAAAATAAATAATCATCTCCCCGTAGATAGGGCGAGGATACCATACTGCCACTTTTCAAAGGCAGTTAAATCTACCTGGCTCCACAAAGCTAGGGAACGAAAACTAAATTCAACGAGGCAATTGATTTGCCTGCTAGCAGCACCTTAAAGAAGGGAGGCTAATCCGTGGCGCAGTTTCAAATTGAATGTGTAGAGTCTAATACAGAGGAAAGTCGGAGCCATTATAGTAAATTTGTGCTGGAACCTCTAGAGCGTGGTCAAGGAACAACAGTTGGCAACGCGCTGCGGCGGGTTTTACTGTCGAATCTAGAGGGGACAGCAGTTACAGCAGTGAGAATTGCCGGTGTAACCCACGAGTTTGCCACAGTTCCCGGTGTGCGGGAAGACGTGCTGGAAATCCTCATGAAAATGAAGGAAGTAATCCTCAGAAGCTACTCATCTCAACCCCAGATTGGCAGATTACTTGTGAATGGTCCTGCAACAGTCACTGTGGCACATTTTGATTTGCCCAGCGAAGTAGAAGTCATAGACCCCACCCAGTACGTCGCTACCCTAGCAGAGGGTGGCAAACTGGAAATGGAATTTCGCATTGAGAAAGGAAAAGGTTATCGCACAGTAGAGCGAGGACGCGAAGAAGCCACCTCCTTAGACTTTCTGCAAATTGACTCGGTATTTATGCCAGTGCGGAAAGTTAACTATAGTGTAGAAGAAGCTCGTGGGGAGAGCTCAATTACCAAAGACCGCTTGCTGTTAGAAGTTTGGACAAATGGCAGTATCTCGCCCCAAGAAGCACTATCCTCAGCAGCTGGTATTCTAGTAGAGCTATTCAATCCATTGAAAGATATCTCACTAGAGCCTACAGAAACAGGCGCTGAAGTCCCAGAAGATCCCACCGCCCAAATTCCCATTGAAGAACTGCAACTTTCTGTACGGGCTTATAACTGTCTCAAACGCGCACAAGTCAACTCCGTGGCAGACCTGTTGGATTTCACCCAAGAAGACCTGTTAGAAATTAAAAACTTCGGTCAAAAATCAGCAGAAGAAGTAGTGGAAGCTTTACAGCGCCGTTTAGGCATTACCCTGTCCCCAGAAAGAGGCTCTAAACACAGTTAGTTAAACCCCAATTTTTACTCATTTATTATGCGTCATCGTTGTCGAGTCAAAAAACTCAGTAAACCAGCCGACCAGCGGCGCGCCCTGTTGCGATCGCTATCCACAGAGCTCATCCGTCATGGTCGCATCACCACAACTTTAATCCGCGCTAAAGTTGTTCGCAGCGAAGTAGATAAAATGATTACCCTAGCCAAAGACGGCTCCTTAGCAGCACGTCGGCAAGCCCTGGGCTACATCTACGACAAGCAACTAGTTCATGCCTTATTTGAGCAAGCCCCAACTCGGTACGGTAATCGCAACGGGGGTTATACCCGCATCCTGCATACCGTTAACCGCCGGGGAGATCATGCGCAAATGGCAATCATCGAGCTAGTCTAGTTCATTAGTCATTGGTCATGGGTCAGACACCAGACCAACAGACAAAACCTGTATGTTAGAAAGCCAACCGGTTCCTAGGCCAACCCATCGAGTCGCCTTAGTAATTCAATACTTAGGCACTCATTTTCACGGCTGGCAAAGACAAAAGCAACATCGTACAGTTCAAGAAGAAATCGAAACAGCGATCGCTCAGGTACAAGGCTTTCATGTCACCCTCCATGGTGCCGGGCGCACCGATGCGGGAGTCCATGCAGCTGCCCAAGTAGCCCATTTTGAAGCCACAGGATTCATCCCACCCCAGAAGTGGGCATCAATCCTCAACAGCTACCTGCCCCAAGATATACTCATTAGGGCTGCAGCGAGTGTAGATCATCATTGGCACGCCCGATTTAGTGCCGCATATCGGCGGTATCGCTATACGATATATACTGAACCTCGGCCCAACTTGTTCGTTAGACCCTTCAGTTGGCATTATTACTATGCACCCCTGGATGAATCCTTAATCCAAGCTGCCCTCGCACCGCTGATAGGGAAACATCATTTAGCCGCATTTCACCGAGCCGGTTCCAAGCGCCAGCACTCTTGGGTAGAAGTGCAAGCCGCAGAATGTCATCGCAGTGGGCCATTTATTCATATTGAAATTCAGTCCAATGGATTTTTGTATGGCATGGTACGGCTGTTAGTAGGGATGCTAGCACAAGTAGGTTCCAGCAAGCTGACACTGGCTAGCTTTACCGAACTGTGGAAAACAGAGCGCCGGGAAAAAGTCAAACACGCCGCCCCTCCCCAGGGTTTGTGTTTATTAAGAGTTGGCTACCCAGAGTTCCCCTTTCCCCCAGAAATTTGGTATGAAACCCAGCCCAAATTGGTCTTTCCCACAAATATTCCCCTAGAATATCCCCTAGCAGATCACCTTGATCTCAATTCCACACCACTCTCATAAAACAAAACTATCATGACCACAAAAACATACCTTCCTCCTCAAGCATCCCTTGAGCGTGAGTGGTACGTAGTAGATGCCACCGATAAACGCCTTGGCCGCCTGGCTAGCGAAATCGCCATGATTCTCAGAGGCAAAAACAAACCCCAATTCACCCCCCACATGGACACCGGTGACTTTGTTATTGTCGTTAATGCTGAAAAAGTAGCAGTCACAGGGAAAAAGCGCAGCCAAAAACTTTACCGCCGCCATTCCGGCCGCCCCGGGGGGATGAAAACAGAAACCTTTGCCAAACTGCAACAGCGCCTACCAGAACGCATTGTAGAACACGCGGTTAAAGGTATGCTACCTAAAAATAGCCTGGGTAAGCAGTTGTTCACTAAACTCAAGGTTTACGCAGGTCCGACTCATCCCCATAGCGCCCAAAAACCCAAAGAACTCACAATTAATACAATTCCCGGAGAAAATTAATGACAGTAGCACAAAGTAATAGCGGTCGCGCCGTGTACTGGGGTACCGGTCGTCGCAAGTCCGCAGTAGCACGGGTGAGATTGGTTCCCGGTGAAGGGAAATTGACCGTCAACGGTAAGGATGGAGAATTGTACTTTCAATTCAACGCCAATTACCTAGGAGTCATTAGAAATCCTCTAGAAACCCTGGGACTGGAAAACGAATATGACATTTTAGTCAAAGCTGAAGGCGGCGGCCTCACAGGACAAGCTGATTCTATTCGTTTAGGTGTAGCTCGCGCCCTGTGTCAACTCGACCCAGATAACCGCCCACCTTTGAAAATCGAGGGCTACTTGACCCGCGACCCCCGGGCAAAGGAACGGAAAAAATATGGTTTACACAAAGCCCGGAAAGCACCTCAGTACTCCAAACGTTAAACACATCAATGGGAATTGGTCATTGGGAATAGCACACAATCTGCCCCAATTCCCCCGGCTCAATTCTCCACTAAAAGTTATAATTAATATAGGTTAACGACAAAAACATGGCTAAATCTGATATTCATCCCCAATGGTATCCAGAGGCTAAAGTTTACTGTAACGGTCAAGTAGTGATGACCGTCGGCTCTACTAAGCCAGAATTACACGTAGATGTTTGGTCAGGAAATCACCCCTTTTACACCGGTACTCAGAAGCTGATTGATACCGAGGGTCGCGTTGAGCGCTTCTTGCGTAAATACGGCATGAGCACCACTAAATCCACTCAGAGCGATTCCCAAGAAAAGTAGCGCCTTGGCTGTGGCTGTTAACGACGACCCGGTAACTGCTGGGTCGCTTGTCATTTTTTGCCGAGCCTAGTTATCTGTAAGGAGCGATCGCATTCGTCATGGCTGAAACATACCTGTTAGAAAAACTCAAATCTGTTGAACAAACATTTCATGAATTAACCCGTCGTCTGGGTGACCCCGATACCGCCAAAAACCCTGATGAGTATCAAAAAATTGCTAAGTCTCGTTCTTCCCTAGAAGAAACAGTCAATACCTACGAAACTTGGAAAACTGCTACCACAGACCTAGCAGGGGCGCGTCAAGTCCTCAAAGAATCCAACGGTGACCCAGAGTTGCAAGAAATGGCATCCCTGGAAGTTAAAGAACTAGAAGCAAAACTAGAACACCTAGAAAATCGCCTCAAGGTTTTACTCTTACCCCGCGACCCTAACGATGATAAAAATATCATGTTAGAAATTCGCGCCGGTACCGGCGGCGATGAAGCCAGTATCTGGGCGGGTGATTTACTGCGCATGTACTCCCGCTATGCCGACCTCCAAGGCTGGAGAGTCAAACTCGTCAGCGAATCCCTGGGGGAAATGGGCGGGTTCAAAGAAGTGATCCTGGAAATTCAGGGCGATAGCGTTTACAGTCAACTCAAATTTGAAGCGGGAGTCCATCGTGTACAGCGTGTACCAGCTACAGAAGCTGGAGGACGGGTTCACACCTCCACAGCCACCGTCGCCATTATGCCAGAAGTCGATGATGTGGAAATTCACATTGATCCCAAAGATATCGAACTCACCACCGCTCGTTCTGGTGGTGCTGGGGGACAAAACGTTAACAAGGTAGAAACCGCAGCAGACTTGTACCACAAACCCACTGGTATCCGTATTTTCTGCACAGAAGAACGTAGTCAATTGCAAAACAAAGAACGGGCGATGCAAATCCTCCGGGCTAAACTGTACGAAATCAAGTTACGCGAGCAACAAGAAGCCGTAACTTCCATGCGGCGATCGCAAGTTGGTACAGGCTCACGCTCCGAGAAAATCCGTACTTACAACTATAAAGATAACCGTGTTACCGACCACCGCCTAGGACAGAACTACTCACTTAATCCCGTCTTGGAAGGTGAGTTAGAGATACTCGTTCAATCTTGTATCTCTCAAGACCAGCAAGAACGCCTGGCAGAGTTAGCAAATGCTACCTCAAACTAACTTTTAGCCGTTAACTCTCATGGAAAACCGCTATTTCTAATGTAGCTTTTAATGCATACAAGCGGTTTTCTAAGGCAGTTCTGAGTGCCTTTTCCATTTCCGCCAGATACTCGTAATACACAAATTCGTAGCGCATAGTCTGATTTAACCTCCGCCACTCCAGGAGGCTATCACAGCACTCAATTAACCTCTCCACAGTTGTTTGCCAACGGGTAAAAATCCGATAGCTGAAAAAGCTACTGCACACATTCCCCTTAGCATCCCAGAAGGAAATACACACCTGATGCTTAAGATAACGGATTTTCTTGACCTCCTTCACCTCACAGCCCTTGTGTTTCAGCGCTTCCTTAACTTCCGCATCTGAAATCTTCCATTGACTGGGTTTGATATTCTTAGCTGCTATGAGATTACAACCCGGGCGGCGATACTTTTTAACTCGGCGTAGATTGCGGAACATATGCACCCCTTCTACCTGATTTAATAAGGTTATATATTTATTTTACAGTTAGACTTAAAAATAACAATTCTAAATTCAGGATATCATTGCTCAGTTAAATTGTAAATAGTTACTAAAAATATAGTCAAATATTTTTAGCTTGGTAAGGTCTAAACCTGACTGGGCTAACTACAAGCCTCTCTACTGAGTTTCCATCAAAGATAGAGTCCCCAGCTACCTTTCTTAATATATTTAGGGAACCATTCAAGTCTGCTGAATATATTTTCCCAGACTTAGACCTAAATAAACCTCTGTTGATTCTTTTACCTAAATAGTGTTCATGCTTTTTGATAGGTTCAAAATCTAGAAAACTACATTTTGAAGTGTAGCTCTCTTCATTGGTTTGCACCTTGATTCCAGCGAGTTTAGCTTTATATTCTAGTTGCTGGATAAATCGAGCATGGGGAATATTAGTAAAGTTTTGATTGGTCTTACTTCCCAAGTTAATGCTTTGCTTCCACTTCTCGTTTTTACCTATAATCAAATGCGTTATGTTTTGTCTGACTAGCTGATTAACAATAAATCTACTAGCTGTGTGGAGGTAATAATCCACCTTGTTATTACGTTTGAGTGTCAGTGCTTCTATTTTTCTAGAAGTTTTTTGATTTTTAGGTAACTGAGATTGACGACTAGCTTTAACTTTGTTGTAAAACTGATTACAGGATTTAATAGCTTTGCCGCAAACAATAAAAGGTTTGAAGTCGTGACAATTACTACTAAGGGTGGCTAAGTTATTTAAGCCTACGTCAATTGCTGCTATTCTGTTATTAGTTGTTAGGGATGTTTCTTCTTGCTCATAAACTGCTTCGAGAATGTAGGCATTATTTTTGGGAATAATCCTGACTTCTTGAATTTGAGTAAGCTTGGTTTTGATGAGCAATGACAACCCAGAAGGAGAAATTAAACCTTGCTTTAAGGCTTTTTTAGAAAAAGCCTGATTGTTAAAGGTTAAGATATTTCTCCCTTCTTGCTTATGTTTATACTTGGGTAACTTGGGTTCACCTAAAAACTTATCAGGATTTAACTTATACTCTTTTTTGGCTTCTTGATAGGATTTAAAGCATTTATCGACTTGTTTAAATACCAGTTGAGCAACTTTGCTGGGTAAAGCTTTGTAATCATCACTGTTTTTAAGTGAGTGGTATATTTGATTGAAAGTTGGTATTGGTTGACTATTGAAAAAGGATTGACGACATAAATAAACAGCACAGTTGAATAGGTTTTTTGATAAAAAAGACATTTGATCAATCACCCCAAACCACTTGTTATTTCCTTTGATTATGTGTCGTTCAACTAATCGCATTCTGACTCCAGGCATTTAACAATGCACTCAGTTTTTATTTTCCTTCTTCTTAGACCATAGATTGTCCCACAGAAGCTGGTTATGATTGAGATAAAGTCTTGCATAATATCTTCAGTTTCTTCTTCTGCCAGATTTACTACCTCAATATCTTTCCCTTGCTTGTTTAGTAAGACTTTCAGATAATTAAAACCCACCCTGGTTAATCTATCTTTATGCTCAACAACAACAATAATTTTATAATCATCTTCATTTAAACCTTATACCTAAATCGATAAAATATGTAAACTGGTAAATGTAGTCACAGAAATATTATAGTAGTGGACTTAGCAGCTAGACAAAAACTCATAGAAGTAGTAAAAATGGCTCGTGGCCCCATGAGTCAGAGGGGTTTCGGTAAACTCCTCGGTGTTTCTGCCACTGCAGTGCAACTGTGGGAAAAAGGAGAATCAATCCCAGACACAGAAAACTTAGCCAACATTGCCAACAAAGCCGGCTACACCATGGAAGAACTGCTCCATTATATTGGTGTCAAGCCCATGCCACAATCAACAGATGTAAACCAGATGGTAAAGCAGATTAAAACCATGCCATTAAATGAAGTAGCCATCATTGGTAGAACCGTCATGGAAAGACTAGCAGCAGCAGCAGAAGCTGGGGATAATCCCTAAAACCCAAACACCTTAGGAACCTTTGGGTTTAAGAGGATGTTGGAAAACTTATGATTAATGTATAGAATATTGTTTTACCCCACCCTAACCCTCCCCTTGTCAGGGGAGGGAAAACCTTTGCGACCTTTGCGCGTACTTAGCGACCTTTGCGTTTAAACACCGTACAGGCGATCGCCCCAAAGCTCCCCGAC
>NZ_JANQDG010000126.1:0-6250 GCF_029891665.1 Anabaenopsis sp. FSS-46
TTCAACACACTTGATGAACTTCGCGCTCGCCTCAACGAACTTCTCAGTCAAATCACATCAGAACGTGTTATTTCCTTGACTTCTTATGATTTTATTCTCGAAGCTCTTTTTTATGCAGCTTCAATGTAAATTGATATTAGATGAAAGTGAAGGATTACCTATACAAGATACATTGAATGATATAGAAGCTTTGCGTTCTTGGCATAAAGAACTTTTAGGTTATCCTACGCAAAAACCAGAAGCACTACTAGAAAGAATCATCAAAGCGAGTTCTAACGACAATGATATCATCCTAGATGCCTATTGTGGATGTGGGACAACAGTAGCAGTCAGCCAAAGATTAGAACGCCAATGGATAGGGATTGATATCACCTATCAAAGTATTAGCTTAATCTTAAAAAGATTAGAAGATAGTTTTGGGAAGGGAGTATTAGAAACCATAAATCTGCATGGGATACCTAAAGATATAGAAAGCGCGATCGCATTAGCTAACAAAAAAGACGATCGCACCCGTAAAGAATTTGAGAAATGGGCAATTTTAACTTACACTAACAACAGAGCAGTAATTAACAACAAAAAAGGTGCTGATAAAGGTGTAGATGGGATTGTTTATTTCCAAGGTAATGATCAACCTGAGAAAATGATTTTTCAAGTCAAATCAGGGAAAGTCAAATCAGGAGATATCCGAGATTTACTGGGAACAATGACCCTACAAAATGCTAGTATTGCCATATTGATAACTCTAGAACCTCCCACTAGTCAGATGATTAAGACTGCAAAAGAGGCGGGATTTTACCAAAATAAATACATGAGCCATAGTTGTGATAAAATCCAGATTGTGACGGTGGCGGATATTCTGGAGAAAAAAGAAAGGTTAAATATCCGTTTAAGTTATGAAGTGCTCAGAAGTGCGGAGAAGCAGAAGGAAGTTAAAGTAAGTCAAACGGAGTTGGATTTATAAGAAGAGGGAACAGGGAACAGGGAACAGGGAACAGGGAAGGGGAGAAAATGTAAAGGTTTATGTGTAGCTGACAGCGACTATTAAATCTGAGCAAACCGAGTAACCTGGAAAAATACCCTAATCATCCTATATAGTGGATATTTCTACAGTCCCATCTATTAATTCTCCATAAAAAAGACGCAAGAACCTATTTTATTCACTTACCACTGTAGCTGCACCCTTTGGTGCTGTGTCAACAATTGCCAAAATTTTAGGGATCAGCACTTGAATATCTGCTAATCGATTCGACGGTGCTTGCAACACCAAAACAGCTAAATCTAGAACTGCCAAATTTTGTTGAAACGGCAGATTCCGATCCACTGTAATCAACACGTCAAACTCAATTTCGGCTAAACGCAAGAGTTCTGCATCTTTGATACCAGCCCAACCCATCTGCGGCACCGTTTTCACTATATGTCCAAACAACTGCATTCCCAGTCTTCGGTCAATACACTCGTCAATCAAAATATTCACACTATGCAACCAGCTTCAGAATCTGCGCTTGTGCGGCTTCGAGAAAAGCAATTACCTGTTCTCGCTTCACTGTGGGAAATCCCTCTAAAAAATCATCAATAGACTCTCCCGCCTTTAAATAATCCAGTAGGGTTTGCACAGGAACGCGAGTCCCTGTGAATACTGGCGTACCACTCATCACATCTGGCGATGCGGTAATGATTGCTGACTGACTCATTATACCCCTTCTTCAAGCATTGCTAGGCTATCTTATTCTAATCACTGCGCTGACGGTACACAAAAATCCTGAAGCACAAATATTGATAAAATGTAAACAGTCCTAAAATTATTTCATGGTTTATGACTGTAAAATCACCCAGCCAAGAAGATAAATTACAGCCAAGCACGGATACAAACAACATTAAAGAAAAAGTTCTCTGTGTTCACTGTCGTCGGACTGCCACCAATGGCATAAAATGTAAAGGTCTATGTGTAGCTGACAGCGACTATTAAACCTGAGCAACCCGAGTCACCTGGAAGAATACCCTAATCATCCTATATAGTGGATATTTCTACAGTCCCATGACAGAGATTAACTCGGAACTAAAACATATAGAAGAACTACGCCAGTTGTTGCAACAGGCTAGTTATGCTTATTATGTCCTAGATGCGCCCATGATGGAGGATGCTGTCTATGACCAACTATATAGAGAATTGTATGAACTAGAAACTAACTATCCTGAATTACTGACCCCAGACAGTCCCACCCAGCGCGTGGGTGAGAAACCAGCGACACATTTTACTTCTGTACGTCATCACATTCCTCTCTACAGTTTAGAGAATGCTTTTAATATTGAGGAATTGCAAAGATGGGATAAACGCTGGCGACGACAAGCACCTCATATAATAGATGGGGTAGAATACGTTACAGAATTAAAAATTGATGGTTCAGCTTTGGCTTTAACCTATGAAAATGGGGTTTTAGTTAGGGGTGTAACTCGTGGTGATGGGGTGGTGGGTGAAGACATTACCCAAAACGTGCGGACAATTCGTTCAATTCCCTTAAAGTTACATTTTGCTGGTTCCAAAAGTTTCAACCGGGTGGAAGTCCGGGGGGAGGCCTTTTTACCCTTGGACGTATTTCAACAAATTAACGCCGAGAGGGAAAAATCAGGAGAGAGTTTATTTGCTAACCCCCGCAACGCTGCATCTGGTACACTCAGACAATTAGACTCCCGCATTGTCGCCCAGCGACGGTTAGATTTTTTTGCTTATACCTTGCACATTTCCGGGATGGATGATGCAAGTATTGCTAATACCCAATGGGAAGCTTTAGAGTTATTGGCAACTATGGGTTTTCCTGTGAATCCCAATCACAAACTCTGTGGTTCTATGACTGAGGTAGCAGCATATTACCAATATTGGGACACAGAACGCCTATCTTTACCTTACATGACTGATGGGGTAGTAGTCAAGTTAAATTCTTTTAAGTTACAAGAACACCTAGGTTTTACCCAAAAGTTCCCCCGGTGGGCTATTGCGTTAAAATATCCAGCAGAAGAAGCGCCGACTAGGGTAGAAAATATTTCTGTGAATGTGGGACGCACGGGGGCGTTAACGCCTTTGGCTGAAATGCGCCCTGTAGAATTAGCTGGGACTACGGTTTCCCGCGCTACTTTACATAATAGCGATCGCATTATGCAGTTAGATATCCGCATTGGAGATACTGTGATTGTGCGTAAAGCTGGGGAAATCATCCCGGAGGTGGTGCGGGTACTCCCAGAACTGCGTCCAGATGATGCTCAACCTTTTATTATGCCCACCCATTGCCCAGTTTGTGGTCAACCGGTGGTTAGAGAATTGGGTGAAGCGGTGACCCGCTGTGTTAATGCTTCCTGTCCCGCTATTCTCAAAGGGGGAATTGAACATTGGGTAAGTCGGGATGCTTTGGATATTAAAGGTCTGGGGGAAAAGTTAGTTTATCAACTTGTGGATAGGGGTTTGGTGGGTTCTGTCGCTGATTTATATGACTTGACAGAAAGTGATTTATGTGCATTAGAAAGAATGGGGAAAAAATCAGCAGAGAAATTAATCAAGGCGATCGCCCAATCAAAAAATCAACCATGGTCTAGGGTACTATATGGTTTAGGTATCCGTCACGTGGGTAATGTCAATGCCCAATTATTAACTCAGAAGTACCCCACCGTAGAAAAGTTAGCCACAGCTAAACAATCGGAGATTGCTGGTATTTATGGTATTGGTGCGGAAATTGCCCAATCTGTATATCAATGGTTCAGGATTGATGCTAATCAATTGTTAATTACCCGGTTGCAATCCGCAGGGCTACAACTAGCTACCAGGGAAGAAACAAAAACAGTGACTCAGGTTAGTTCCCAATTAGCTGGTAAAATCTTAGTAATTACGGGGACATTACCAACTTTAACACGAGATAAGGCTAAAGAGTTAATTCAAGCAGCCGGGGGTAAGATAACTAATTCAGTCAGCAAAAAAACTGATTATCTGCTTGTGGGTGAAGATGCGGGTTCTAAGTTAGCAAAAGCAGAAGCTTTAGGAATTCCTCAGTTGACTGAATCCCAGTTGTTAGAGATATTACAAACTTGACACTCCCCAGCAGTTAACTTATGCATCAAAGTTCCGGTCGTTGGCGTTTAGGTTTAGGATTATCGTTATTAACTGTCTGGTTATGGGGAATCTTACCGATCGCCCTGACTGTAAGTTTACGAGTTCTGGATGTCTATACTATTATATGGTTCCGCTTTTGGTTGTCCTTTGTAGTCCTAGCTGTATTGTTAGGATTGGGGGGTAAATTACCCGATTGGCAAAAATTGCGCTCTAGTTCAGGGGTATTATTAGCGATCGCCACCCTATTTTTAGGATTTAACTACCTGCTATTTATGCAAGGGTTAGCCTTAACCTCTGCGGGTAACGCTGAGGTTTTGATTCAATTAGCGCCACTATTATTAAGTTTAGGTGGTTTGGTAATTTTCCGAGAGCGTTATACAGTGCATCAATGGATAGGGTTGAGTATCCTCACTGCTGGATATATGATATTTTTCCATGAGCAACTGAGTTTAATCACAGTCCAGGGAACATATATCCTTGGTAGTGGTTTAATAGTTCTAGGAGCAGCAGCATGGGCTATTTACGCCCTATGCCAAAAACAACTATTAAACTCCCTGTCCTCTGCTCAAATCATGGTGATTATATATGGTGGATGTGCTGTATTATTCACCCCCTTTGCTCAACCCGGAAAAATTGTCACCTTGAGCAGTTCCCAATTATTAGTTTTACTGTTTTGTGGTTTAAATACCCTCATCGCCTATGGTGCTTTTGCGGAATCATTACAACATTGGCCAGCATCAAGAGTTAGTGCAGTGTTAGCTATTGCCCCGATTATTACCTTAATTGCCGTTGCCACCCTATCAACAGTTTACCCTACTCTGATGCCGACAGAACATTTAACTGTAATTGGGATATTAGGCGCACTGTTAGTCGTAACTGGTTCAGTGGCGATCGCCCTAGGTAAAGCCAATTAGATTAAAGAATAATTATAATATATGAGCTTACAAAATTTACCCCTAGAGGGGTTTCTGAATTTAAATAAACCCTATGACTGGACATCTCACGACTGCGTAGCGCGGGTACGCAAACTTCTGCGACTCAAACGTGTGGGACACGCGGGGACATTAGACCCAGCTGCGACGGGTGTTTTACCTATCGCTCTGGGTAAAGCTACCAGATTATTACAATATCTCCCAGAAAATAAAGCCTACACAGCGACCATTCGCTTAGGTGTGCAGACCACAACAGATGATTTACAGGGTGAAATCATTAGCTGTGAACCTTGTCCAGGGTTGACATTGACTGAAGTTACCAAAGAACTGGCACAATTTCAAGGTAAAATTGAGCAAATACCCCCAATTTATAGCGCCATCCAAGTTGATGGTAAACGCCTTTATGACTTAGCGCGCCAAGGTCAAACCGTGGAAGTACCTAAACGGACAGTAAAAATTTTTCACACAGAAATTTTAGATTGGCGATCGGGGGATTTTCCCGAATTGGATGTAGCGATCGCCTGTGGTAGTGGTACATATATTAGAGCCATTGCTCGTGACTTAGGCGCTATCCTAGGAACTGGTGGGACTCTCGCTGCTTTACTCCGTACCGCTAGTAGCGGTTTTAACCTTCAACATAGCCTCAGTTTCAGTGACATAGAAACACAACTACAAACAGGGACATTTCAACCCATCTCCCCAGATGTACCTTTAGAACATTTGCCCTCAGTGACATTACCCAGTATCTCGGCTGTAAAATGGTGTCAGGGGCAAAAAATCACCCTAAATGGGGACTTTGCTGGCATAGCCAGAGTGTACAATCAAGACACCTGCTTTCTCGGTATAGGGAAACTAGAAGATAGCCTGTTAGTACCGACCACGGTAGTCACTCCCAAGTAGCCGCATCTTTTAATACAGCCGGAATTTCCCCTTGGGATAGGGGAAACTCTAACAAAGTTTCCTTGTAACCCAAATATCCAGACTCAGCAAAAGATAACAGCATTCGGCACAGAGCTAACCATACTTCTGGTTCATATTCCCAGTCACGATCACGGGAAGCTCGACCCGCAATTGAACGTAAAGAGTTTGTGAAATTATAGACAAATCTACAAAGTCACTTTACCAGGAGTAAACCTGATTGGAGTTACTCCTAACCCCTCTATCCCGTCTGCAAAAGCGTTCAGGACTGCTTTTCTTAATATGTTGTACGCCCCATTTAAAT